>CALRLS020000625.1:0-3014 GCA_943368815.1 Cyanobium sp. NIES-981 | reverse complement strand
AAACGTTGGGGACAGGAATTCCCTAAAGCCCTTGAATGGCTTTTTAATTAAGATTTTGAGCAAACAATGTATAACCACGATTGACACTGATCTGAAATTTGGTGTTATTCGTGGTATATTTATTTAGAAGTTGTTTAGGATTATTTCTTTCGTTTAAAAATGTGTTGTTTTGGCTACGCCTGCATCAAATGATTTCAATCATAGCGATGCTATGCTTTCATCATTTGATTTGGCTCGCTCAAAACACCCCTATTTTTAAATCATAACAAAAATCCTAAACAACTTCTTAATCAGCATACCAGTTACATACTGAATCAACAGAAAGACAATGAATATCAAGGTATCTTCTCAAATCGGCACACCACAAGCCATTGTATATCCTTTATCAGATAACGAAAAATTAGCTGAGAATCTTTCAAAAATTGCCCGTCAGGCAGGATTGAACCCTGAAGCATTGCAGCGGGATTTCAAGGCAGGCTTGAAAGAGATAATAACGATATACCCTGCCAAAAAAGGATTGGAGAAAATCTACCTGATTGGTTTAGGCAAGGCTCCTAAGCCCATGGATTTCATTAAGGCGTTCCGTTCTTTTTTCTATCAGAATAAGAAAAAATTGCCGCTTTCGTTAAGTATTGACCTTAAATCAGGCAGATTAGAGGCTAATATAGAATACATCGTGAATGGCATTTGTCTGGCAGAATATGAAATAGGAGTATTTAAAACAGATAAGAAAGACGGAACAGATTTCTTTGCTGCAGAGTCAAATCTTAGCATTTATGTAACGGAAAAAGGTATTGAAAAAGCAGAGTTATCTGCAGAGATTGGGGAAGAAACAGCCAAAACGCAAATCAGAATCATGACGCTGGTTGATGCGCCTGCCAATAAGAAATATCCGCAAAAACTGGCTGAGTATGCATTGAAAGCAGGAGAAATGTATGGTTTTGATGTGAAGGTGTTTGATGAAAAAGAATGTGAGGGTTTAGGATTAGGAGCATTATTGGCAGTAGGGAAAGGGAGTACCGAAAACCCGCCAAGATTTATTGTATTGGAATATAACCTAAGTGACTTGTCAGATAAACCTTTGAAGAAAATTGGTTTAGTAGGCAAAGGCGTAACTTTTGATACAGGTGGTGTATCTATCAAAGGGGCCGGGAGCATGAGTTATATGAAGTCAGATATGGGTGGTGCAGGGGCTGTATTAGGCACGATAGAATTAGCTGCTAAACTGAAATTACCAGTGCATCTGATAGGGGTTATTCCGGTTACTGAAAACTGTGTGGATGGTAAAGCCCTGAAACCAAGTGATGTGATCAATACCTATTCTGGGAAAACGATTGAAGTAATAGATACGGATGCCGAAGGACGTATTATATTGGCCGATGGCTTGTCTTATATTAAGAAGAATTACGAACCGGAAGTAATCATTGATTTAGCAACGCTAACCGGAAACTGTATTGCTGCGCTGGGTTATAATGCAGCAGGCTTATTATCTAATAATGATGAACTTGCCAATCAACTATTGGAAGTAGGACAATTGAGCGGTGAAAAACTCTGGCGCTTGCCTCTTTGGGATGATTACAAAGACATGATGAAGTCGGACATTGCGGATGTGAAAAATCTCTCTTCCTTGCCAATTGCAGGGGCTATTACGGCTGCTAAATTCCTGGAGATTTTTATAGACGGGCATAATAACTGGGCACATTTAGACATCGCCGGAATGGCTTTTGCCGACTCTGAATATGGGTCAATGAAATCTGGTACTGCTTATGGGGTGAGGTTGTTGACTACCTGGTTAAGGGGATTGTAATTCAGTGATTTGCTATTTTGTTAAAATCATTGCAGTGATGTTTGCATCCTTTGTAAAGCAGATTCAATATTCTCCCGGATTCTTCCGATTTCCAATATATGTTGTGCTAGCTTAAAAACTTCAGTAGTAGCAATGTCTGGAAAATCATCTTCATTCTGTTGAAAATGATTTTTAGAATTTTCTATTGCAGTCTGAATAAAAATAGGGTGCTTTCGGGAGTCAAAGCCTCCTATAATTATTTGTCCTAAAAGGGTTTTCCATTTTGCTGAAATTTGTATTTCATCAAAATTCGGCTTTTTATTTTCTTGATGATAATATAACCAAACCTCAAAGCAAGGATTACTTTGAGCAATATTCCAGTTCATAGAACGACATTGAAATCTAGTATTAACCAATTGTAATTTTCTACTATCATCTCTGTCTCTATCCGTATCTAAAACTATCCAAACTATATCCTCATCTATTCTGTAATCGTATTTTGGAGCTGGATTATCTTCTGTTTTTATTAAGCACTTTTTGGCTAATTCATACAGACCTTTAGGAGAGTTATTTTCGTCTCCTTGCAATTGATAGATAATTAGATTTAATCGGGTGTCTATTCCAACAAAATAATTGAAGTAATTATATTCTCTGTCCTTTCCTTCACAGAAGATATAAATTTTTTTTGCATCTCTTTCAACTTCAAATCGAGTAAAAGGTCTACTCTTGAGTAGCATAATCGTGCCAATTTAAATCTTGTAAATTTCCTAAGAATGGAATAGCTCCATAGCGACCATTTAAATATCCTTTTTGAATATCAATAGTTTTATGCTCTTTAAAAGCACTTAATGAATATAAATCTGTACTACCTGTATTATCTTTTTCCGCAAACCATATTTCGTCAGTCCTAAAAATTTCCTGATCTAATAAGTTTGATTCATGAGTTGTAAAAATTAATTGCCCTTTAGTTGAAGAATCTAAGGAAAACTTTTTTATCAATTCTTTTACTATTAAGGGATGTAAACTTCTTTCTATTTCGTCAATAATAAAGACAGCATTTGTACTTACTAAATTATAGAAAGCAGGAAGAAAATCTAATAACCTAATTGTACCATCTGATTCTTCCTCTAATTCAAATGTCTCTGTACTATCGTTAGTGCCTAAATGAACTAGCTGTAATTTATTTATAAAAACTTGATTATCTTTTTTTACGAATTCTAAATATTTA
>CALRLS020000624.1:0-3028 GCA_943368815.1 Cyanobium sp. NIES-981 | reverse complement strand
TTATTATTACAAGTAGTTTTAATAATATTCACTAATTCACCCAAGTACATCCGAATTCACTAATTCGCCATTCCTAAATTCACCATTCGCTATATCTCTAATTCATCATTCTTAATGTCGACACAAAACACCTCATATTTAAAACAATTAGATGGTATACGATTTCTGGCTGTATCAATGGTATTAATCGACCATTGGTCTGACGAAAAACTTAAAATCCCATTGGGTTTTCTGGGTGTTTGTCTGTTTTTTGTATTAAGCGGTTTTCTGATTACCCGTATTTTGCTGAATGCAAAAGATAAAGACGAGGCTCTCAATCGCTCTCATGGCTTCTCGCTGAAACAATTCTATATCCGCCGTACCATCCGCATTTTCCCGATTTATTACCTGACAATCTTTGTACTATATATACTCAATGTACCGCCCGTAAGAGACAAAATTGTCTGGTGTTTCACTTATTCAACCAATATTTATATAGCTATTCATGAATCATGGCTTGGTGTGATAGACCATCTATGGTCGCTTGCGGTAGAAGAACAGTTCTATCTGTTTTTTCCGTTTGTGGTCTTTTTCGTTCCTTCACGATATCTCGTCAAGGTCTTGTTTGGTCTTATAGGGCTTTCTGTTGTCTTGCGCCTTATTCTTTACCTCAATGATGTAGCATGGATGGCCTCTTATGTATTGATGCCGACCTGTCTGGATGCATTTGGTATGGGTGGACTTCTGGCTTATTTTTTCTACCATAAAAACGAGAAAGTCAAGGCATTTATCACCAATAAAGTCTGGTTACTTGTCAGTCTGTTGCTCTATATTGGAGTAATCATTCTCAGCAAATGGATTTCAGAAGGGCAAAGCATTGTTACGATTGTATTCCTGCGCGTGTTCGAATCGCTGCTTTCGTTGTTTCTGGTAGGCAATGCCGCCTATAATTTCGGCGGAATTATGAAAGGTATTTTAGAAAACAAAGTAAGTCTTTATATAGGTCGCATCAGTTATGGGGTGTATATCTACCATAATTTTGTCTATAATTTTTATCATTCCTCCCCTACGCATCCGACAATCTGCTTACTGAACAAGCTGCCTTTTATTGCCAATAACTTACCGTTGAAATTCATTTTTTTGTATACCATAACAGTCGGCATAGCCACCATTTCATGGTTTCTGATTGAGAAGCCGATTAATCATTGGAAGGAGAAATTTGGGTATTGAGACACCAAAACTATCTGCACCACGCCGTGCGACGGTTGACCATATTTGTCCGAGTATAGGCGTGTCACGGAACTATGGAGTTTTCACCAATTTCTTAGTAATTATCTGGCTGCCATCAACCACTTTCAGGATATATGTACCGTCAGGCAGGCGGCTTAAATCTAACGGAATAGTTTCGGAGGTAATGGATTGGCTTTCAATTCGTTGGAGTGTCCGGCCTTTTAAGTCAAACAATTCTATGCTTACAACCCGTCCCTGATTTCGTAGCGGAAAGGCTACTTTCACCACATCAAGCAAGGGATTTGGAAATATAATAGGGCTAATTACAGGTTCTACCACATACTCTTTAGCAGTAATAGTATTACCATCAATACCCACAATCTGCCAGCCTAAATCCTGTAAACAGCGAAGCAATAAATCGCCAGGAGACTGATTCACTTCAGCTGAACGGACGTTGGGCGACATCAACGAATTAGGATTTCCCTGTGGATAATAGGATTCATCAAAATGAGAAATGCTGGAGCCGTCGTTGAAGGTCGAAGGTGCATATAGTTTAGGTAAGGTATTAGCATATTTGCTGTTCCTTAAACCAAAATACAAGGCATTACCTGTAAGCGCACCCTTAAGATCTGTTGAAGGATTGCCGAAAACACCACTATTGGTCAGCTTTATTGTACCTGCGTTTTGCAGAAACATATCATAGATATAATTACTTCCTGACTGCCCATATTGTCCCTGAGTATTGTTATTTACTAATTTCATTGACGACGAAAAACCCAAACCGTGGGCAATTTCGTGCAATACAACCGTAACCAAATCGAACTTACCTGCCTGAGATTTTGAGT
The DNA here is from genome assembly GCA_943368815.1 of Cyanobium sp. NIES-981. Lineage (GTDB taxonomy): Bacteria > Bacteroidota > Bacteroidia > Cytophagales > Spirosomataceae > Emticicia. The sequence goes on along the minus strand of CALRLS020000624.1, from coordinate 974 downwards.
CTACCCCATAATACCAGTTCATGGTACTATTGATTTTCATCTCTATTTCGAAGTCCCCCTCATTCAGATCTTTGCCTGAAATAGCCTCTGCCAGCGATACGGGATACCAGACATTCTGAAAAGGCGCATTCGGGAAATTCTTAAAGACGTGCTTAGAGCCTGTAGTAGCCAATACACCAGTTGAAAGCGATGCCCAAGTGGCTTTGATTCGGATAGTTTGAGATGAATAAATGTATTTAGACCATATACTCATGGCTTTTTCGTAAGCCGTTTTAGCAGCATCAGGAAAATCAATATAGCTTACCTGAATGTTTGACGCGGCCATCACTCTGTTATTCGAAAGGAAAGTTTCGTCAGGTAAAATTTCCGTAAAACTATCTTCTTCAGTATAATAGCAGATAACAGGTTCTGCAGGCATTGATTCAACCTGGGCGAACACTGATTGATAAACTAGTATGAAAAGAAAGATTTTACCTAACAAACGCATTTTCAGAAGTTTAGGCGTAATTACATTAATTTAGTGATTGTGTGAATGTGTGATTGAGTGATTAATTGTCAGATACCTATTGCGCTACTTTTTATTGATTGACTCAAAAACTTAAGTAATCCTGAAAATTAATTGAGTACTATACTTTGCCTGAATAGTTATTAATCACACAATCACTCATTCACTCAATCACTAATTTCTTATTAAGACGGAAAAAGGTACAAAAAAATTGCATGACTAAAAGAGCAATTATTGCGCCATAACTTTTGAGACATAATCCCAACAGATAATTCCTACAGTTACGGCAATATTGAGCGAGTGCTTGGTACCAAACTGCGGAATCTCCAGACAATGGTCAGCCGCAGCAATGGCCGCATCATTCACGCCAAATACTTCATTACCAAAAACAAAGGCGTACTTCTTAGCGGCAACAGGCTTGAAATTATTCAGTTTCAAACTGCTTTCGACCTGCTCTACTGCCAGCACT
>CALRLS020000623.1:0-3034 GCA_943368815.1 Cyanobium sp. NIES-981 | reverse complement strand
CTTAAACGACCATCATAATTCAGCTCCCATTTCTTTGTCAACTCATATCCTAAACCAAAGCCCAGATATGCCTGACTGCCCGGAAAAGTTGTAAAAGCACGTTGGGATAGTTCCTTATCAGCCGAAAAGCGGCGGGTAGTTTGAATATCTTCAAAACTATTGCGATGAGAAAAATTGAGGTTCAGAAAAGAAGTAAGTTTGCCACTGCTATTATTAAGACTAAGGCCGATAAACTGATTACCGTACCTTCCCTGATTCATTCCGGCGTTTACACTGCCTGTTAAACCGATTTTTACGCCTTTTTTCAGAATGATGTTTACAACCCCACCGCTTCCGCTGGCATCGTATTTGGCAGATGGCGTGCGCAGGATTTCTACTTTCTCGATACTGTTTGGTGGTAAGCTCTTTAAAATAGAAGCAATATCAGCAGTACTCATTTTTTGCTCGCGACCGTTAATATAAATTGTAGCAGGGCTTGAACTGCTCAGATAGATGTTTCCATCCTGGTCAACAAATAGCCCGGGGATTTTCTCCATTATCTCATAAGCATTGGTGCTGGTATTGGCTATTGGCTCAGGGTCAACAATGGTTTTATCATCTTCCTGCTGCATCAGGGGTTTTCTGGCGGTTACTACTGCTTCTCCTAATAATTTGTTATCTGTTTCCATCACAAATTTAAGGACCGACTGCCTGCCAGTAGCATTAATACCTTTGACTAAGGTAACGTAGCCTACCGAAGTTACCGTCATGCTGTATTGCTGATTGACTATAAGATTAAACCGGGCTATGCCAAGGGTATCTGTTGTACTGTTCAGTACTTTGGTAGTATCTGTACGACTCACAAGTCTGATAGTGGCTCCGATAATTGGAGACTGATTGATTTCTGTCAGCTGAATACTGATGGGTATCGTCTGAGAAAAAGAAATGAAAGAGCAGCAAAAAACAAGGATATTCAGTAAAATAGCTTTTTTCATAAAATGCAGTATAAAATCTCAACGACAAAAATAATCAAAAACACCCGTTTACTGAATAAAAAAGGGCAAATACCTGATAATTAGATGATTGTTGTAATAAGCGAATAAAAAATTGTAATTAACGAAGAAGAATAACTAAAAACTTAGGTGTTTTAGCAGAAAATCAGTAACGAAAAGAAAAATAAAATATTTTAATAAATATATTGTATTTAATAAAAAACCCAATATATTTGACTTAAGATTTCAGAAAACAAGCAATAAACCTAAACTAAATCATAAATTTTGCCGAAGAAAACCTCTGCCGTAAGGCAGGGGTTTCTTTATTTTGTGATTCAGTGTGTTAAAACAGAAAACGAATTAAATCGAGTCGGTTTTAATAGTATTTTAACCTTTTCTTAGTGAGACAAACAATTTTAAACCAATTAACAACAGCTTTGGCAGCGAGACACACGTACTTCATAAGAGAGCAGGACGTTCAACTATACCTCGCAAACTATTTCTTGCAAACAGGGTTGTACGACAATGTATTTATAGAATATCATGTTCCAGGGGCTTTAGTGCCACCATATTTATGGACAGACGCAAACAATATTTATATTGACATCGTTGTTGAAAAAGAAAACCAATTTTATCCTATTGAAATAAAATACAAAACGAGGGCTCAGCCTTTACCTCATTTTGTGTTCGGACAAAATGTAAATGTCCTTTTAGGACAGCATGGCGCTCAAAATATCGGCTGTTATGAATTTTGGAAGGACATTAAAAGAATTGAGGTTTTTGAAGCGACTTTTCCTCTTTGCCAAAGGGGTATTATTTTATTTGTAAGTAACGACACAAGTTATCAGAATGCTCCACTAAATCCGAATATTGGTTATGCACCTTTCTCAATTCATCAGGGCAGACAAATTTCAGCAGGAACTCAACTTAATTGGAATGGTGCGTTAGCAGTTGCAAATGGACGACCAGGATTTATGGTTAACTATGACTACAATTTAAACTGGACACGATTGCCTTATCATGAGCAACATTATTATATCCTGATATAAGCAAGAACCGCAATCAACCCGTTATCAAAAATACAAATAGACACCTTTAATAGAAATGGCACTATATAAAATAGGACAAAGATTAGACTTTATTAAGGAACTTCCTTTCAAGTTTGAAAAGGACATTCAGACATTAGTTGAGAATAACTTAAAATCTCTGTTACATTTAGAGTTCATTCGTTCTGAATTTTCGCTTAACAACTTTCGCATAGATACCTTAGCATTTGATACAGAAACCAAGGCTTTTGTAATTGTTGAATATAAACGAGATAAAAATTTTAGCGTAATAGACCAAGGATACGCATACTTGTCTTTAATGCTTAACAACAAGGCTGACTTTATTCTTGAATTTAACGAGAGTCAACCAACAACGCTTAAAAGAACAGAGGTTGATTGGTCCCAATCAAAAGTAATCTTCATATCACCACAGTTTACAAATTATCAAATAGAAGCTATAAACTTTAAAGACTTACCAATTGAACTTTGGGAAATCAAACGATTTGAGAATGACACCATTTCATTTGACCAAATTCAAAAAACTTCAGCAAAGGAGAGCATTAAGACTATTTCAAGGAATGACCAAACTGTTGAAGCTGTTAATAAGGAGGTAAAAGTATTTACAGAGCAAGACCATTTACAAAAGGTTGATTTTGAAACAAGAGAACTTTACGAGCAAGTAAAAGAAAGATTGATTGCACTAGAAGACAATGTTACAACCCAACCCAAAAAACAGACAATCGGTTTTAAAGTGGACAATAATATTTTCTGTGATATAGTTTTACAAGGCAAAGGCTTAAAGATTTATGTGAACCTTAAAAGTGGCGATTTGCAAGACCAAAAACTAATTGCAAGAGACGTATCAAACGTTGGGCATTGGGGTAATGGATCGTATGAAATTAAACTATCGGATTTAGAAGACATCGACTATATTATTAGCTTACTGAAGCAATCACTACGAAAAAACAAAGAATGATTGTGAATAATAACATGTTAGCAATAGTAAGACAAGCAGAA
>CALRLS020000622.1:0-3037 GCA_943368815.1 Cyanobium sp. NIES-981 | reverse complement strand
AGATAATAATTCTATTATAATGTCATTTATTAGATATTAAAACTACAATAATTATTTCACCAGATAATATATTTAAAAAAGAATATACACCTACAAAAAAAGCACGGTTCTAGCCCGTGCCTTTTATTCAATTCATCAAAAATATTTTTTCTTATTCTCCGCTGCCTATTTTACCGATTTCTTTATCGATAACGAAAAGCCCGGTTCCTTCTTTGCCTATTACATCAAACAATTCAACTGCACGACGGGCATTGGCTTCTTCTTCTATCTGTTCTTTCACAAACCATTGCAGTAAGTCTTCAGTTGCATAATCCTCTGAGCTACGGGCTTTAGTAACCAATTTGTTTATCGCATGTGTTACATTGATTTCGTTTTGTAATGCTTCTTCAAAAATCTCCTGGAAAGTCCCCCACTCAATTTTTGGCATTGCTACTTCCGGGCTGATGGCTGTACCACCTACAGAAGCAACATAATGAAATATTTTAAGCATATGTGTGCGCTCTTCATTCGATTGCTTGTATAAGTATTCAGCACTATTCAGATAACCATTGCGTTCACACCATGAAGCCATCGACAAGTATTTTGCAGATGCTTCCGCTTCCATTTTTATTTGTGCATTAAGAGCTGTTTCTATTTCTTCTTTCAGAGACGTACGAAGTCTGACCAAGTCTTTCATATCTATAATAATTGTTTGTTCAAATGTATAACAATACTACAAGAGAAGAACCTAAATTGTTCAAAATATACCTTGATAGGATAAAATTTAGAGATATTCTAAATATAATGATGCTTAAATAAGCTCATATTCGCCTAAAACCTCATTCAGAACCGAATTTACGTATAGTGCAAATCTTGCCCCGGATAGTAATTCTCTTAAATGGATTAGGTCACATAGGTGTAGCGTAAAAGTCTGATTCGAGTTAGGCGCTTTAATCATATCGAAGTCGGCTTGGTCTGATAAATCGTAGAGTTTATCAATAATATTTATTTCGTCAATAAGTCTTTTGAAATTAATAAAGTTATGAATCCTGAACGCTGTTGTCATACCACCAAACTCCAAAATGATTCTGTTTGTCAGATTACATTGGTAGGCCCGGCCCTTATTGGTTCTGTATAACTCTACTTGCGAAGATTCAATTAACTGCTGATACTCCTGTTCAACTTGACTCATACTTTCTTATAAATATTCTGATACAAAAATATAGCTTGTTTAGAATAAATCCAAATATAATCAGACATTATTTGGAACACTTCTAAATAATAACAGATAAAATCATCTTCCCGGATTTACTCTCAGTCAATTATTCCTGTGAGCCAGGTATCAGAATCTGACTGCTTCATTGACACCTACTCAATTTTAATAGCAGAAAAGCTATCAAATTCTGACAGCTTGCCTAATGAAATCCAATGGTCAATTCTACCTAAATATTCATCCATTAAGTACTTAGTGTTTCTTGGAAAAATCAAATCATACAAAAAGTACAATTATTCAGATTTTAAGTGCAATTTTCCTGACATTAATACATATTTCTTGGTTTTTCTAAAAAATAAGGTCTCAAAAAGGTACCGATTACTCACTTTTTTGTAATTTTACATCAAATGAGGCTTACAAGTAAATCATCCTTATAAAGGCAATCTTAATATTTTTATAATTAATTGTATTTTTTAAAGAAAATAAAATTTTAATCTAAAATAATTGGAGTTTAAAGAATCTTATATTGTTTTTTGCATATATATTTGTAACATATTCTTTGATCAATAACCGAAACATATTAAAAAATTACAACAATGGCAGTAGCTAAATTAGAGTACATTTGGCTTGATGGTTACAAACCAACTCAAAGCCTTCGCAGCAAAACCAAAATAGAAAAAGATTTCAGTGGTAAGTTGGAAGATTGTGATATGTGGTCATTTGACGGCTCATCTACAGAACAAGCACCTGGTGGTTCATCAGATTGCTTATTAAAACCTGTATATATCTGCCCTGACCCTGCACGTATTGGAACTGGTTATTTAGTAATGTGTGAAGTATTGAACTCTGATGGTACTCCACATGAATCTAATGGTCGTGCTACAATCGAAGATGATGACAATGATTTCTGGTTTGGCTTTGAACAGGAATATTTCTTGTGGAATCCTGAAACTAATAAACCACTTGGCTTCCCTGCAAATGGGTACCCTTCACCTCAGGGACAATATTATTGTTCAGTTGGTGCGGCTAACGCATTTGGTCGTGACATCATTGAAGAACACCTTGAAATTTGTTTACAGGCAGGCTTGAACGTTGAAGGTATCAACGCTGAGGTAGCTGCAGGTCAATGGGAATTTCAGGTATTTGCTAAAGGTGCAAAACAAGCAGGTGATGAAACCTGGATTGCACGTTATTTCTTGGAAAGATTAGGTGAAAAATATAATATTGCTATCAACTGGCATTGTAAGCCTTTGGGAGCAACCGACTGGAATGGTTCTGGTATGCATGCAAACTTCTCAAACACAATTTTGAGAACTGCAGGCAAAAAAGAAACTTATGATATTATCTGTCAATCATTTGCTCCGTTTATTAAAGAGCACATTGCAGTTTATGGTGCTGATAACCACTTACGCTTAACTGGTAAGCACGAAACTCAATCAATTGACAAATTCTCTTACGGTGTTTCTGACCGTGGTGCATCAATTCGTATTCCGATTGCAGCGGTTCAGAAAGGATGGAAAGGATGGTTGGAAGACCGTCGTCCAAACTCGGCTGCAGATCCATACAAAGTGGCTGCCCGTATCATCAAAACCGTAAAAACAGCAGAAGTTTAAGATTTTTTCGAATAATATTTTGTTTACAAAGCCTCATGACTATGTTATGAGGTTTTTGTTTTTATTGGGTAATGATTCTGGAAAGCAAATAAATAATATTCCCGTCACGCTCCTTTTCGTAGGTTTCTTTGGTCATTCCCATTTTTTCTAAAACTCTCATCGAAGCAGGATTTCGACTATCAACGTATCCGATAAGTTTTTGAGGATTCAAATTTACAATCGCATAGTCGAC
>CALRLS020000621.1:0-3044 GCA_943368815.1 Cyanobium sp. NIES-981 | reverse complement strand
TCTTTTTTTAACAGATTTACTCATACAAGGCGTAGAGACAGGGCAATGCCCTGTCTCTACAAAACCCGATTTTGAGAATGATTATTTTTAAGGATTAATTATTTGTCATTTCAACTAAATGTATCTCTATTAATCTCACAGTCCGATTTATTGGTGGTTTTTATATAATCCAATCCTTCAAAACGACGTCAATTTATTCCTCAATCTCCACCACACAAAGAAGGCCCTGGTAGCTAAAATCAGCACAACGGGTATAAGAGAATAATTAATTTCCTGGGGCAGAAAGGCCCAGCTCAGCAGCAGCAATAACTGAATAATACCATATGCCAGAAAATGTTTTGCTAACCAGCTACGAGAATTTTCTTTCTTAATTAATAGGGCAATCGGAAACAATAGGGGATAAGCCCAGATGATATTCAGGTTATACTCTGTAACCCCGTGATTGGTAAAGAACCATAAAAAAACAATGAGCCAACCCACAATACCGGTAAAGCTGAACAGAACTTTGTCGAACAGAAAATTACTGTTGTTTTTCTTTAGCTGAAAGTAAGTAAATGCACCTGTTACTACAAAAAGACTCCAGAACAATATATTCGGTGTGACAACTTCTTTTTCCTTTACCACATCATTTAAAACTTCGGGGTTTAGTTCAATTGTTCGGACTACCAACGATTGCCAACCGCCATTTCTTTTGATTCTTGCTTTGGCAAAGGCATCTTTCAGGTTATCAGGTAGGAACATCGCACCGCTGGCACCCGTTACACGGTCTGATGGTTGCCCTATGGCTAAGTCCATTCCAAAATCAGCCCAGAGTTTGTTGTTTTTTCGGGCATACAAATCAATCCACTGGCGATAACTACTATCAGCATGAACATTATTCTGAAAACTCAGGCTATCTCCAACAACTGTTTTGAACACATCCCTCAGCCTACTAGAGCAGTTATCATAAAAGAATTTATAGGCATATTCCCGGTTTTCAGGTAGATGATTTTTTAATAGAAAATTATATGTATCCTCTTTTTGCTGCCTTGATAAGTTGAGTACCTGCTCTGTTACAAGGCGTTTCTCATAGCTCCAGCCAAAGATTTCATTCTGGAAATAATTAAGACTTATCTGGTAAGGCAATGTACCTCTCAGGAATTTTATATAAAACCCTTTCGTTCTGAAATCAAACGCGCCATAATTATACACAATATCCAATTGCTGTATCGGGTCTTTTATTCTGATACCACTATGTCCGAAAGTGGAGTATAGTTCATCACCCGGGGCGATAGTCAATAAACTGACGGTTGCGTAAGGAGAAAGGTTTTGAGCAGTAGAAAAAACAGAGATAAAGGCAAAAAGTGTTAATAGGGTATATCTTTTCATGCAGAATGATGTTTTGCTGCAAAGGTAAAATAAAAGCTCACAGGTTTCAAAACCTGTGAGCTTATTTCACTATGTTAAATAATATTAAAAAGGCGCAATATTAATAACGGATAATCTTGATAGACGAAAGACCTGCATCGGCATCAATCTTGATTTTCTTGGCGGCTTTGTCGTAGCCGGGTGTTTGCCATACACCGTCGCTCACTTTTTCAAATTCGTCTAATTCTTTTGAGTTCAGCGCACCATCCATTCTTAATTCACAGCCTACTCCTTGTGGCACACTCAGTTTTACACTGGTTACGCCTGAATTGATGTCAACATCAACATTATCTACTTTATCTCCCAGTTTCACATCAATGTCTGCCGCACCTGAATTCATGTTCAGTTTTTTGACTTTATAATCACTGAAATCAAAATCAACTTCTCCGGCACCAATGCCTAAATCAATATCCCAGATAGGCGACTTATTGAGTTTGATTACCACATCATTCTCAAAATTATTGTCGCTGTCAAAATGGAAATTGCCTTTTTTGCCTTTTTGCTCAAACTCAATGGTTTTTACTCCATTTGTCAAGTCTTCTGTCAGCACATAACCACTTCTGTATTGCAGATGAGTTGATGCCTCAAAAAGGTTAGAAGTCGATTCTTCTAAATCAAACTCGGCAGCGCCACCACCTATTTTCAATTTAGTTTCTGTTATTCCATTAGTAAACGGTACGGTATAATAGTTTTTGTAACCGTCGCCATCAGATGAATCCTTATCAGATGAATTGTCGTCATCATCATCATCATCGTCTTCATCATCAAAATCTACATGCCAATCATGATTTTTGTCATTCCAGTTGTGTACTCTGTCATCTACACAGGTGAAAATCCCCAGTGGTATTGCAAACGCAATTAAAAGGGCTGAAGAGGCATTATAAATAGAGCGGTTACGATTCATGAAAGCGAACACCCCGGCCAGAATTAAGAGAAGAGGCCAGAAGCGGGCAACATCGCCGAAAGCCCAATTCAGATTAAACCAATCAAGGTTAGTGCCTAAAAACAGGATACCGATAATTACCAGTATAGCACCCCAGAAAATATTACTAGTTCTTTTTTCCATTGTTTTAAGAGTTTAGGACTCCCTTATTACGCTTTTGTAATAAAAACCCTTCCCCGCTTTTGGGTGTACCTCAACGAGAAAGGGCCGGGAATGCTGGTTATCAAAGATTGGTGTCAATATCGTTTTTAGGAGGAAAATTCGTAAAATTATCGTCTTTACGATCTCTTACAATAATCCATACCCCCAAAGCAACCAGGATTAAAGGCCACATCTGACCGATATATCTCCATATTGGAATATGAAATAGGGTCTTGAAAGAAAAGATAATACCCAGGATGATAAGGATTGCTCCTCCAACCAAATTGTTGTTTTGATTGCGACTGCTCATAGTTGTAAAATTTGAGGTTTCAGAATTAATAGTTTCGTTTATATTGACTTCGTTGTAACCGTATGAATCATTAACGGGCAATACTATCCATAAAATAATATATGCAAATAGCGCCGCCGGGAATAACATGAAGCCTTCATGCTTAATTTTAAACACACAGGGGTATGAATATTTTAGCAAATCACCAACTTTGTAGAAACAAAACACAAAGTTATGGATTTAACAAAAGAGCCTCAAGTTGTT
>CALRLS020000620.1:0-3051 GCA_943368815.1 Cyanobium sp. NIES-981 | reverse complement strand
GCGATTGATTTAACGGTGCCCGATGCAGACTTGCGTATATTTGAAGAAACAGAAAAGCGCGGAATAACCGTAGACTGCCTGATTAATAATGCAGGCATTGGCACAGCAGGAGATTTTACGCAAATCGCTCTTTCTGACGAACAGTCCATGATTCAACTGAATATCATTGCATTGGTTTCATTGACACATCGATACCTGAAACAAATGCGTGAGCGCAACAGTGGCACTATTGTAAATGTAGCCTCGATGGCGGCATTTATGCCTGCACCTTTTATGGCAGCTTATGCCGCAAGTAAGGTATTTGTGAAGTCGTTTACAGAGGCGCTTTCAGAAGAAAACCGTCCGTTCAATATCCGTATCATGCTGCTATGTCCGGGAGCTACCGAGACAAAGTTTTTTGAAGGAGCCAAACTTAGTCTGGATGATAAAAATGCTCTGCTCGGCAATGCCACTGTACAAACACCCGAAATGGTGGTAGAAGAGGCTATGAGAGGATTGAAAACGAATAAAACCGTTGTTGTATCGGGCTTAACAAATAAAATTGGGGCTAAACTCATTGCTTTGATACCAAATTCGATGAGTATGAAATTTATTGCCAATAATGCACGTTCAACTTTACAAAAGGTATAGGGATGAAAGCCAAAGTAAGTAAATTGTTAACGATTGAATCGATTGCTCTGCAGCATCAATTAATGGGTTTGCCGCAACCGCAGCATCCTTTAATGAGTATCAGCAGGTTTGAAGAGTCAAAAGGACCTGCTATTAAAGAATCAGGGCATTTTATAAATAAATTTTATGCCATTGCCATCAAGAGTAAATGTACCTGCAGAACCAGATACGGGCAAAACGATTATGACTATGACCAGGGCATGATGTCGTTTTTTGCACCAGAACAAGTATTGAGCTGGAATGCAGAAGACGATATGCCGTCGTCAGGCTGGTCGATAAGTATTCATCCTGATTTTTTGAGGGGCCATGCCCTGGAGCAGAAAATAAAAGAGTACGGTTTCTTTCAGTATGCTGTCAATGAAGTGCTGCATCTATCACCCAAAGAAGAAAAAATGATAGAGCGCCTGTTGAAAATTATTCATGAAGAATACCATACCAATATTGATAATTTCAGCCAGGAAATCATCCTATCGCATTTATCTCTATTGTTGAGTTATGCCAATCGCTTCTATAACAGGCAGTTTATTACACGCAAACATGTCAATAGTGACTTGTTAGTGAGACTGGAATTGCTCCTGAACGATTATTTTAACAGCACCAAAATAGAAGTAAATGGCTTGCCCACTGTAAAATATATTTCTGACCAACTGAATATTACACCCAATTATCTGAGCGATTTATTAAGGAATTTAACCGGACAAAATACCCAGCAGCATATTCATAATAAACTGATTGAGAAGGCCAAAGCCATGCTTGCCTCTTCAAACCTGAGTGTCAGCGAAATTGCCTATTATCTTGGTTTCGAATATTCACAATCTTTCAATAAACTGTTTAAAAGCAAGACAAGTGTTACTCCGCTGGAGTTTCGGGCGTCTTTCAATTGAGTGATTTAGTGATTGAGTGATTTTGTGATTGAGTGATTTTGTGATTGAGTGATTTAGTGAATGATTGATTTAGTGATTGAGTGGCTGCCGATGCGGTGAATGAGTGAATTAAACCGAATTTTCATTCTGATTATTTGTTTGGTTTAAGATTCAGTCTTACTTTTGGTTTGATGAGCACGACAAATCAAACACCCACCCCGCAATCAGGTCTTGTGCAGCAGACAGTCTACTCGGTACTTTATTCGATTAGCTTTGCACATTTGTTGAATGATATGATTCAGGCCATTATCCCGGCCATTTATCCTTTAATCAAAGAAAGCTTTCACCTTGATTTTTCACAGATTGGTCTGGTTACGTTGGCCTATCAGTTGACGGCCTCTATCCTTCAACCTTTCGTAGGGCTTTATACCGACCGCTACCCCAAGCCTTTTTCGCTGGCATTTGGTATGGCTATTTCGTTGGTGGGGCTATGCAATCTGGCCTATGCCTCCAATTTTTACTGGATACTGTTTTCTGTCAGTATCATTGGGGTAGGGTCTTCTATCTTTCATCCTGACTCCTCACGGGTGGCCTATCTGGCATCGGGGGGTAAACGAGGGCTTGCGCAGGCTATCTTTCAGTTGGGGGGTAATGCAGGTAGTGCTTTAGGGCCTTTATTGGCGGCTTTGCTTGTAGTGCCCTATGGGCAACATAGTGTTATGTGGTTTGGCATTGCGGCTTTAATCGGTATTATTTTACTGTTTAATGTAGGCACCTGGTATAAAACCGTTGCATTGCCAAAGGTAAATAAGGTGGTGCAGGAGGCAGGAACGGGCCTGAGCCGCAACCGTATATTGATTGCTATGTCAATTCTGATGCTGCTGATGTTTTCGAAGTTTTTCTATCTGGCAGGTATGACGAGTTATTATACTTTTTACCTGATGGATAAGTTTCATCTGAATGTAAAAGATGCGCAGATACAACTCTTTATATTTCTGGCGGCTATTGCCGTGGGGACGTTTGCAGGCGGGCCTTTAGGCGACCGCTTCGGGCGAAAATACATTATCTGGATTTCTATTCTGGGTGCAGCGCCTTTTACCCTGCTTTTGCCTTATGCCAATCTGTTTTTTACGCCTGTACTGGCTATTTTTATAGGCTTATTGATTTCTTCGGCATTTTCGGCTATTCTGGTGTATGCGCAGGAACTCATGCCCGGGAAAGTCGGTATGATTTCCGGACTCTTCTTTGGTCTGGCCTTCGGGATGGGAGGTATCGGCTCTGCCTTATTGGGCAAATTAGCCGACAATACGAGCATCAGCTATATGTTTGATGTTTGTTCGTATCTACCCCTGATTGGTATCCTGACAGGCTTTTTGCCTGATGTGGAGAAGCGGAGGAAATAGGGGGTTGAGGATTCACCTCACCCCAACGGCAGCGGCCGACCGTCCCTCTCCCGAGGGAGAGGGGCTTAAAGTCTCCCTCTCCCTCGGGAGAGGGAGATTTAGAGGGTGAGGCGGCC
>CALRLS020000619.1:0-3066 GCA_943368815.1 Cyanobium sp. NIES-981 | reverse complement strand
CCCCACTCCCTAAATCCCTCTCCCCAACAGTGGGGAGAGGGACTTTTTAGCCCTTCCCCATTGTTGGGGAAGGGTTGGGATGGGGTGGACGCCACGCGGTCTCTTCCAAACATTATTTGGTGCAGAAAACTTTTGAGACACCCCCTTTTATTAATTTCTTAATTGTCGCTAAAGGCAACCAGTAAATTATTATCTACATTCCATACTCCCGGAGCATTCCAGGCTATTCGGCCGGCTTCGTCTTTCTGGTACCATGAATCAACCATACCCGTGAGTGTTGCCCTATGGTCAGAAACCTCCACCAGAATGTCATTTCCAGCAGTAGACCAATTGCGCTTTAATGCGCTTTCTATCGCTGATTTTTCAACAGTATTCTCTGTTTCAGATTTAATTTTGATATTATTTGAAACACCTTTTACACCCAGCAGGCTTTTTACACTATCTCTTGCGGCTTCTTTCTGAAAGTTCCATTCCAGTTCACCATCAAGTGTAATCCAGCCGTTTTCAACTTTTACCTTTATCTCATCATTCGGAATTTGCCAGTTCCATTTAAAAGCATTCAAAACCTCATTAGCAATGGCTGTATCGTCTAATTTATTCCAACCGCTACTAAATTTAATTTCAATTTTCTCTACAACTGCTTTTACACCAGCTACGTTCTTTGCTGCATCTTCTGCCTCTGACTTCTTCATATAACTGTCAACAGTACCTGTTAGTGATACTACGCCATCCTTTACAGTTACACCTATTTCAGCTGCGTTTAAAAGTGGTTCCCATTTTATCGCATCCTGCACATCCTTTTGTAGTTCCTCGTTACTTTTTATCATTTTATTATTTTTTATATTGCAAAATAATTTTGCAATGAGTAAAGGTGAGATTGTTTCAGTAAGAAAGCGTTACACAACTTTCTTAATTAATTACATTATTCACACTAATATTTTTTCAGAATCAAAAAGTGCTTTTTGTTAAATTGAATACTTCCATTTCCACTTTAAAATCCTCACTTAAAATAATGAAGCTGTTTAGGATTTTAATTGCTGTTTAAAAATAGGGGTGTTTTGAGCGAGCCAAATCAAATGATGAAAGCCGGAATGGAATTCCATAGCAGAGCTATGGTTGAAATCATTTGATGCAGACGCAGCCAAAACAACACATTTTTAAACGAAAGGAATAATCCTAAACAACTTCAATACCATTATCTGATTTACAGGCTATTAAGCAGGGATATATGAGCCTTCACATTAATACAAATACCATAAAACCAATCGCCTTAAAAAGCATCATAACCAACGCTGACAAGTTTTTGGGCTCATGACTTTCTAGCTTGAAACAATTGGAATTATTAAAAAATGCGAATAGTATTTTTGAAACCAAAACAGCTTTAGATAAACTATTGCCTGTTGAGAAAAAGAAAGAACCTGAAGACGGGGATTCGAAAGAGAGAGGCTTGCCGGATTATCAAAAAGAAGGGGGAATCGAAAAATTCCCCCGTTCGGCTAGCTGAACGGGGGAACAATCGAACCCTTGATACCATTTTTCCACCTTTGTACCTTGTCGGAGACTTTATGGTGTTGCAGAAAGAAACTGAGCATTAATTTGGGTTTGCTTCCTTAAGAAATGTTTTTTCATTGCCATAAGTAGTTATTCCATTGGCAACTACGAAAGCACGATAGATATATACAGTACCTGGAGTCAAGTTTGTGGCATCAATAGAAAACGTTGCCGGAAAAACCGTTGGACTACCCTGAATCGAAGCTCCTAACTTACATGTTAAAGGTAATGTATTTGAAAAGTCATTGATATAAAACCAACAAACACCATATTCAGTAATTGCATAATCACCTTTTGTGTTAATTGTCCCAAATATTTTTTGGGAGCTTGCAGAAATAAACGTCGCAGTTCCTGTAGTTACATTAGGAAAACCTTCTATTTCCATTTTATAAGTTTTTACGTCTCCGTAGGTCACTACTCCATTTGAAATAATATAAGCACGGTAAAAAAGGTCGATATTTCCATTTAAACTATAAATATCAACCGAAAATGCCTTCGGAAAAACCGTAATATTTTCGAGTATTTTTGCTTTAGAGTGCTCAATTGTTGGCGTTGAAAATCGTTGCGACCAGCAAATGCCATACTCGGTGATATTATCCGAATTTCCACCAAATTCAACTAATCCGTTAATTTTAACAGAAGTGGTAGAACTTGTAAATGCTTCTAAGGTTTTTATGCTTGGTTGCGTGATGGCTAAAGTACGGAATGTCAGCGCATTTCCGTAGGAAGTTACACCATTTGAGACAGCAAATGCGCGAAAATAATAAGTAGTATTCGGTGTTAAATTAGCTGCATCTTCGGTATAAATCGTAGGATAAACACTAAGATTAGTTTTGCTTGATTTCGAATCGGCTGTTGTTGGAAGATTATTAGTCGACGACCAGCAAATGCCATATTCACTCACATCATAAGAGCCTTTGGTTTCTACGACTCCCCGCAATTTTGCAGTACTTGTAAATACCAGAATCACGGCATCAGTTTTTATCCCGGGTTGAATAATATCAGAAGTTTTGAAGCTTATGGCAGGACCAAAAACTGTTCCGGACGCTATGACAGCATAAGCTCTTGCAAAATAATTAGTGCTTGCTTTTAAGCCCTGAACTACATCTGAAAATTTTACGGGTGCTACATTCGTCTCCGCAACAGCTCCGTGAGCTATTTTTGTATCTATTAAAGTGGGTATTGCATTTGTTTCGGAATAAACAAAACCATGATCTGAAATAGATTGATTGCCAACATTGCTGATTGCACCTGATAGACGTACCGAAGCAATGGTTGTTTCAGAAATTGTAATTGCATCTAAAGTTGGCGGAATGGGTACAATTTCTTCGATTTTGCAAGAATTAATCGCAGTCAGGAATAAGACAGCAATTAATATAGAGAATGATTTTTTCATGGGTATGGAATATTATTTACTTGATAAAGGTGTGTAAAATTATGCCTGAAAGAGTCACAGAATTAAGCATAATTGTTGTTAAATACACAGGTTTTTATCATTATTAATTTATGTTATGC
>CALRLS020000618.1:0-3093 GCA_943368815.1 Cyanobium sp. NIES-981 | reverse complement strand
AAAAAAACACTCAGGTAGTGTATCATCATGAATTAAATTGAATTGAACTTATTTCTTCTTTTGCAATACTTAGATTTTCTGGTGTATCCCATCTTGGGCTTAACCATATTAGTACCCAACTTATATATACAATGGCCGATGATGGCATTGCATTCATTACTTCGTTTCCATAACTACACAATAAAATCCCGGTTGCACCGGCGCTAAGGGATATCAACTGATTTTTAAGCACCGGGTCTCTGGTTTTCCAGATTATCCCAAAGCTCTTGCCTGTTATATACATCATGATTCCAAACCAGATCAGAAATCCAACGATTCCGTACATTCCCCATATTTTTACATAGAGGCTATCAGGAGGAACGGTTGAAATAAATTTCCCTGCATTATACTTTACCCCCCAGTTACCCATAGTACCCACCCCTGTACCAAAAGGCTTTGTGGCCAGATAATCTCTTAAAACTTTCTGATTACGTAAACGTACCTTCAAAGAAGGGTCTTCAGGGTCAAGAGAAGTTCTGAGTCTTACTATCTGAGCGTTACCACTACCAATTGAGGTGTATTTCAACATTCCTATAAAGCCAAAACCAACAACCAAACCCAATACGAGCATCTTGATTTGCTTGCTTAAAACCAGAAAAACGAATCCACCTCCTACGAGAGCAGCCATGGCTCCTCTTGTACCTGATATCAACATTCCATAAAAGATAACAAGCCCTGCTATAAGATACCATATTTTCTTAAGCCCACTATACGGGCCTACCGCCAGTATCAGGCACATAATCGCTAATTGAGCTTGAGAGGCTCCAAATTGCGCTGCTTCAGCGTAGTAAGAGAAAACTCTTAACTTACCAAACAGGATATGTGTCTTTTTTGCACCGGCCTCAAGCCATCTCATCTCTGCAGCGTCAGGTCCTAGAACCATTTGTTTCACGCCATACAAAGCCCCTGCCAGAGACATGAAAATGATAATGTTTAGAAATATATTAACATCCTTTCTCTTATTTAATACCAGATAGGCTATAACAACTGTAAGTATCCAGTATAAAGTCGCCGAGCGCATTTCATAAAACCAACCTTCCGGACTTGGTCTTTCCGGATTGCCCAATTGTAGAATAGTAATGACTAACCAAATTACGGCTACCCAAATCAGGTCATTATTCAGATGTCTCTTCCTGAATCTCCCTCTTGTATGAAATATTATGCTTAACAAAGTAAGTATCAGGATCCCATCCATACCCAGGCCAAATTGAAAACCTCCGATATGCTTGCCCAGCGTTGGCATTATGAAACAATAGATTAGAAAAAAGTAAATGCCAAATCGTGGTCTAAAAAAAACAAGTACAAAAAAACCTATAATAAATGGTAAAAGAACAAGAATAACACCTGTACTAAGCCCTTGATTGGCAATGGACCATCCTAAAAAAACGGATAAAATAATAAATGGTATCAGCCATATATTATCTATCTTATTTCTGTTCGATGTATAAAAAACATTATTGTCCATGCCTGGAATTCTACAATTTATCTTAATGCAATCTACTATTACTAATGACATTCATTCGTCACTAACGGATGGCTTTCCTGTTGCCAAACTCAAATTTTATTAAGCGCTTAAGGAAAGCCCTGATAACATTTCTTCTTTTAGGAACTTCTCCCAGATGATCCTCAGCAAAATCTGTGTCCACACCATTCAAAAGAATCATTGGGTTAGTATTCGTTGTTTTTGAAAACAAAGCCACAACTTCATTGTCTTTTTTGTTCCAGATACGATTTGCCCTGCACAATAATACAGTATGATGCAGCGGTGGGAAAAGCCCGGGTTTTATTATCATTTTATCAAGAGACGGAAACTCTATCAGTACAAAATCCTTATCTCTCCTTTCAACTATACTACTTTCATTATCCCACTGATGAGCAGCCAGACTCAAAGGCATGGTAATACCTAATTGCTTGTATTCTATGGTTGGCAATAGCAATTGTTTTTCTACATTATAATTCAGGTCTACCAATTCCCTTTCGAGCATATTAATAATGGTACTCTTCCCCTCCCCTTTCTGAATACTCACAAAACCTATATAGATTGTCTTTTCTCTTGCATCAACTTTTGAAAGCAGTTGCTGAATCAAACGGACATTTGCCAATTCCAGGAATCGCGGGCTTTGGTTAAGCATAGGATAGATTCCCAGTATGGGCATACCTGTCATTTTTTTAGCCCGGGCAGGTTCCAACAAGGTTTTGTTTATAAAAGCTTTTCCGATAATAACAGATAAAACACCTATAAAGCCAACCAGAAACCCTACCACAACCAGAATCATTCGCTTAGATGCATTTGGTTTTAAGGGCAAATATGGTGGGTCAACCACATTTAATTTTGAAGTAAGCTCAGTGTTTTGCTGAGATAATTTCGCCAGATTCAAATCATGCAAAAGCTGAAGATACTCCTGCTCATAAACAGAGATCTGACGCTCAATTTTTTTGAGAATCGCACCAAGCGGCGCAAATTTTCTATATTCTTCAGTAAATTCCTTTTTACGCTTATCCATAACGGTAAGCTTCGCCTTACTTTGCTCAAATGAAAGCGTTGTCTTAAACCATTCATCCAACACATTTTTAGTAGGAATTCCTTCAGGAGTATTTGTGTTGGCGTTTAATTTATCTAATGATGATTTTAAATCTTTCTCAACAATACCAGCTACAATCCTTAGACTATCAAGTTCTTTTTTACTATCACCTCCTTTACTAACTGCCTCAGTGAAAGCAATCTTATTATAAATGTCAGACAGTTTTTCTCTTTCCTTAATAATAGAACTCCCATATAATGACTGATAGACCCGATTCTTGATATTCTCATTTACTTTTTCTAAAGATTTACTCGAAGCCATCTCATCCATTTCCAGATTATGATTCAGGGCATATAAATTTTCCTTTTCACCTGCTACTGCCTTGGTTTGTTCATAGTAGTTTATAATGTCGTTCCTCTGATTAAACTCCAGAAAAACCCTTTCAACAGAATCTAACCGACCAAAAGATTTCCTGGTTTGCTCTTCAAAATATTCAATTACTGATTCTGTCTGGCCGCCTTTTAATAAGCGG
>CALRLS020000617.1:0-3106 GCA_943368815.1 Cyanobium sp. NIES-981 | reverse complement strand
TTACTTCGAATTTAGTTGATAAAATGTCCGATTCTACTACCGTGTGATTGGCACTACCAAAAAAAATCAAAATCTTTTTCTGCTTAACTGTGATTTCCCTTACCTTCTCTATACTAATAGATAAAGCAAATAAAAATCGCCCAATCATTCGTGGACAAAAAAGAGGCATTCATACGAGCCATCAAAGAAAATGAAAGACTGATTGTCAGGATTGCCTCGGTATACACCAATAATACTGACGACAAGGCCGATCTGGTGCAGGAAATCATTTATCATCTCTGGAAATCCTTTGATTCCTTTCAGCAGAAGGCAAGTTTGAGCACCTGGATATACAGAGTGGCACTGAATGTAGCCATTTATCAATTGAAGATTACCAAAAGAAGGGTTTCAACGATTCCGATAGATGAGCAGATTTTGAATTATCAGGACGAAGACAATAGCCTGATCGAACAGAAATGGGAGTTGTTCCGGCAGCAGATAGAAACCCTTAACCTGTTGGACAAAGCCATTATAATGCTGTATCTGGACAATAAAAGCCACGATGAGATTGCCGAAATAGTTGGAATAAGCATCAGCAACGTAGGTACAAAAATGCAGCGTATCAAAGAAAAACTACGGAAACAACACTTAAACACACAAAACCATGGAACTAGATGAACTAAAAAATGCATGGGATGATGCCAATAAATCAGCCGACAAACAAGATATATTAAACTCCAGAATGATAGAACAAATGACACAAATCAAGTACAAATCAAGATTACGAAAGATAATCAACCACGAAGCCCTTGGCACCCTCTTTGCCTTTGGGGGTGTTGTCTACATTATCATGAATTTCAATAAACTGACTACCCCATTCTTTCAGGGTATAGGCATTATCACAAGCCTTATGCTCATAGTATTGCCAATCATAAGCCTTGTCTTGCTCAGCCGGATTAATTCAGTCGGAGATTTAAACCGTACTTATGCCGAAACACTGAAAACCTTTGCCATACAAAAACTACGCTTCATCAGATTCCAGAAATTAAGTGTAGTAGCAGCCTCCATGCTTATGGTGTTCATCATTCTATTAATACCAAAATTTACAGGCGGCCCCAGCCTTAACGAAAAAAAGTATTTCTGGGCCATCGCTATCCCGATAGGATACATCTTTCTATCATTCTTTTCAAGATGGGTAATAAAATACTATAGCAAAACACTAAGCCAGGCTGAGGAGTTGCTGAGGGAATTGGAAGGGTAATAATGAAAGAAAATTCAATAAATTGTCTCCGTCTTTTATAATAATTGGTAGACAGGGCCATGCCCCTTGTCTACCTACCTGAAATACTTCTTCATTTTCTTATTTTTCTTCTTCAGGATCAACTCAGGTAAAACGCCCGACCATGAATTGGGAATTTCTTTCAGGCCAAAGATGTTTGCGACAACAAGTGAAGTATTTTTATTACTGTTCGGATAATCAACCAGCCCAAGTTTATTGATTTGCGGACCGGTTGCCCCCCACGGCACCTGCATTTCAGACATCGATACCCCTCCATGCCCTGTTGGAATACCACCGTGGTCGGAAATCAATAAGAAATGCGTATCATTATATAAATTCTCCGCTTTCAGTTGGTTGATTAATTTACCAATAGCCACATCAGCCTCTTCTATAGCTGTAATATACTGTGGTGATAACCATTTGTGGTCATGCCCGGCAAAATCGATATGTACCGTGTACAGAAAAATCATTGTTGGTACTTTCTGATTTTTCACTATAAAATCATTCGCTTTCTGGTAATTGCCTGCATAGGTGAAATTAGACTCAAACGAAACCTCATCAAGGTATTTCTGGTTAAAAGACTTAATGAGATTTCCCCAGTTATAATAAAACGCCGTCTTTACATTCGGTACCTGATCCTTCAGCAATTTAAAAATTGAAGGGTAAAAACCCTCTTTATCGGCTTCCACTGCTTGTAACTCATGCTTGTCTATGGTCCAGTTATTATTTACTACCCCATGCTCTTCCGGTCCTGCCCCCGAAAGGTGGCTCGTCCAGTTAGGCATCGTTACGGAAGGCATTACCGGGCGGGTAGTGAGCGATAATACACCCTCTGCCACCAGAGCATCAATATTCGGGTGTTTAGCTATTTTATAGCCCTCAGCACCAAAACCGTCAAGACCAATGACGAGTACCCGTTGGGCAAATAGATTAGCGCCAAACGAAACTATGAATAGTACTGTCAGGCAAATTATTCTGGTAAATTTCATTACAATAAAAATACAGGTTGAATTATATTAAAATAAATATTCTTAAAAAAATCCATATTAGTAGAGACGACTTGTAGCGGTAGGTCGTCTACAAGAATGGAATATTCATTTTTCAATCCCAATCATTCCCCCGGATGATAGGTTTTTACCGCATTTTTCAATACGTCTTCTTTATAAAATAACACGTCTTTAAACTGACCTTTGGTATACATTTCGGCCTGGTCTTTAAAGTTTGGTGAATCCGGATTACCGCTTTCGCCTCCTGCCAGTAAAGATTTTGCTTTGATTCTTGGGCCGAATTCAACAGCGCAGATAAAACTATTGCCGCTTATGCCATATCTTTTTTTGGTATTCGGATACACCCTGCTGTTATAAGAAGGCAACATACCCCACAAGGCAGAGGCATAGCCCATCGGTAAACTTGGCTGTGCATCATCATATTTACCTTGTATATCGCCTGTTAGTCGTTGAAAACGGTTGATGTCTCCCCAAGGCATCTGCCATGTGCCATATTTGTTTTTTAAATCCTTGATAGACTGAGCAAAAGGTTTTAGTAATTGGTCTGCTGTTGCTACCTCGGCAAATTTCTTTGTGCGGGTTACCTGGTCGTCTTCTCCTTCATCAATATAAATTTTCTGTATTTCTCCCCCTAATTTCTGTGCCCATTCAATGGCAAGCGTTGTTTCTACCGAATGCTCACCTGTGCGGTAATCCCATTTTTTCATTAGCGCAATGGGTTCAGCCAATTGTGCATAAAGAGTATCTTTTGTCTGAATATTTGCCTCAAACGATTTTATCAGGGCAGGCACCAGCACTTCAAAAGCCGATAGGTAGGTATCATAACCTGCGGCTATTACCT
>CALRLS020000616.1:0-3113 GCA_943368815.1 Cyanobium sp. NIES-981 | reverse complement strand
TAAACAGCTTCTTTATATTAAATAATCGTTAGCAATTAAGGAGCTATGCTTTTCAGGCAAAAAAGTGTATATTTGTTTCTACAACTACATAACTCTATGAAAACTATTAAAAATTACTTTGGCAGACAAAGTAAGCTTTTCCTTATTTTGTATCTTTTATTCCCGTTCCGAAGTTTTTCCCAGATTGACTTTCAGAAGTTCCCGACCCATAACCAGATTCTACAAAGAGACGAGAAGGATGAAGCAGTGATTACTATTAGCGGAACTGTCAATACTGCCTTAAGAGGTAAAGTAAACGTGAAAATATGGCAGGAAGAAACACTTTTCTCTGAAAGTGAAATCAATCTTACAGGCCAGACCCAGATTAGTTTCTCACCAAAAATCAAAGCAGGAGAATTTAACTACTTCGTAAAAGTATATTTCAACAATAATGAGGTAAAGAAAGCAGATAGGATAGTAGGAGGTGATATTTACCTGGTCTATGGCCAGTCAAATGCACTCGGCTATAGTAGCATCAATGATTACAGACCTCTTAGGAATGTTTTCCTACGCTATTATGTCATGTATAATTTCGAGAACAGAGACGGAGAATGGCTGGTACCATTTGAAACCTCTCAATGGCCGGGCACAGGCCTGTTTCCACTCGAACTGGAAAGAATGCTTTATGAAAAGAACAAGTATCCGATTGGCGTGGTAGTAGGTGCCGCAGGTGGGGCAGACATTGCAACATTGAGTAATAGAAATGCAGCCAATCCGGCAGATACCCGCACAGATTATGGAAAGCTATTGACACAGATCAATGCGAGCGGCCAGAAAGAGCAGTTGAGATACATGATTTTCAGACATGGGGAAAGTGATGCTACTTTTTACGGTAATTCAGAAACCTATCCGCATCAGTTTACCAAACTACTCAATTATATCAAAACAGACATTCCCAACTTAAAAAAGATATATAACTTTCAGGCAAACATTCTGACTACCCATAATACGAAGGCAGGGTTTTTAAGAGAGTTTCAACGTAACTCTGGAAACGTATCTTCTATTATCACCAATATAAGTACTGTCGGTACAAAGGGCTATGATGGTTTGCATTATAATATATCAGGTTATCAGCAAACTGCTTTCGAACTCTCTCGCATTTTAGGAAAAGAAATTTATGGATTAAAGGAATCTCCTGAAATTTATTCACCCGATTTGAAAAAAGCCTATTGGGAAAATAACCAATTGGTGCTGGAGTTTGATGAAAACATGAAGATGGTATACCCAAAAGATACCACGATTAATACTCATCTATGGCGAATGAAGGACTTTATATACATTGATGGCAAAAGCGGATTAGTAAGCGGAGGCACCGGACTTGGAAATAAAGTTTATCTGACAACTACTGCCAAAGGCTCAACCGTATCTTATTTACCAGCCTCATACGAAGCCTCACCGCCAATTATCTATTATAATGGCACGCATATTACTAATTCATTGGGCATGAGGGCCTTCAGTTTCGATAATGTAAGTATTCGAACGAACCCTGTCGAAGTTGCGCCCCATTTAGGTCCGCTTACCTTGTATATTGACCCTGCTATAAAATGTATGGGAGCGCAGGCCGAAGTGCACTATACCAATTACGAAGCTGACGGAAATATACAATTCAGGGTGCAATTATCGGATGAAACCGGGGCATTTCCGATGAGTAGAATAATTGGAGAGGGGACTTCGTCACCTATCATTGTAACGATTCCGGAGGATATTAAAACAGGAGACAATTATAGAATCAGGTTCATTGTTGATAATAAAACCAATGAACTAACTACGGAACGTTTTTCAATACGTTTAAGTCCTGCAGTAACGATTTCAACCAAGACCCCTCAGATTAATGAAGGCGAAGAAGCAAATATTAATTTAAAGTTTACCGGCGAACCACCCTTTGACTTTGTCCTTTCAGATTCAACACAGCACGTGTCAACAAAGAATGAGTTTGATATCCGAATTAAGCCACTCCAGACAATCAGCTACACAGTTTTATCTTTGAAGAATACCTGCGGCAACGGAAAAATCGAAGGTCTTGCCAGAATAGAGGTAAAAAAGATAGTACTGGTCAATGAACCGGGCAATAAAAACAGGATTGAAGTTTTTCCAAACCCTGCATCCGAGTACTTCCTGATTACTAGTAATAGTAAAGACCTGAACGATTTTCGTTTGTTTGATACGAAGGGCAGATTGATTAAAGAAGTACAATTTTATGAAAATCATAGAATTTCGACACGACATTTAAGCAAAGGAGTGTATCTTTATAAAATCAAGAGTGGTAAAATCGTCAATTCCGGAAAAATAATTGTTGAATAGTCTAAATCATTTGAATATTTCAGGCTTATGTCTTCCGAAATAGCAATTTTGGCACGTTTTTTTCTAATCCATTGGTAAAATCTAATTGAAATCTATTTGTTTGTGTTTAATTTAAGCCTTATCCATAAAAAGAACAGTTTTTTGAAACTTTTTTTGCCGATGATACTTTGTTGGCAGGCTGCGCATACACAAATTTCTTATCAGAAATTCCCCCTCAATAGTCAGGTTTTACAAAGAGACGAACAGAATGAAGCGCTGGTTAGTGTAAAAGGGTTAATCTCAGAAAGAGGACATTCATCAATTACCCTAAAGATACTTCAGGACGAAAACACTTTCTATGAAAACACCATCAACTTCTCAGGTGTTTCTCCCTTCGAATTCTCACCGAAAATCCGCGCCGGTAAATTTAATTATACTGTTAAATTATACCTTGATGGCAGAGAAGTAAAAACTGCATCCAGAATAGCCGCAGGCGATGTGTTTTTAATCTACGGACAATCAAATGCATTAGGTTATGGAGGCATTAACGAGTACAGACCCGCCAGAGACCCATTTCTGAGATATTATGTAATGCATGATTTTAATAATGGAAACGGCGAGTGGTTAGTACCCTTTGAAACATCGCAATGGCCGGGTACCGGATTGATTGCTTTGGAATTGCAAAGAATGTTAAGCGAAAAATATAATTACCCGGTTGGAGTTGTGGTAGCTGCAGTTGGCGGGGCGGCCATAAGAGGTTTGAATGATAGAAACGCTCAAAATCCTGCTGACCC
>CALRLS020000615.1:0-3125 GCA_943368815.1 Cyanobium sp. NIES-981 | reverse complement strand
CCGTCAATATCTTTATTGTCAGCATCCTCATCAAAGGTTTTAATCTCTACACTCACTCCTTTAGATTCAATCTCATCCTTTAGCTTTTTAAGATTACCTTTTAGTTGGCTTAATTTCTCCTGACCTCCCTGAGCCATAGACGTAGAGTTATCTACCGCAAAGACTACTGTAGGTTTTTCGATTGTTGTTTTATTACTTCTCAACAGCGGGTTTATCAGCAGAAAAGCTAAAAGCGCCACCAATACACCTCTGGCAATAGCGAGAAGCCTATTTTGTAATATTGAAAAATTGCTCTTTTTCTGGTACAATACCAAAGCATAAAGCCCTCCGGCGAGTAAGCAAAGTATAATAAACCACGGTGAAGACTGAAAGATAAGTTCGGATTTCATAAACCCCTGATTCCGTTTCCTAACGGGAATTTTTTATTGAAAAATAATACTACTAAAACAACACAGTAAGCTGACAAATATTTTGCCAAGATACAAAAAAATATCGTCAAGGTTAGCCATTAATCTCCCTTGACGATACAAACTATAAAAGAAAATAACAATATCCTGTACTTGCTTACATAAGCATACCGCCATCTACCTGTAAAACCTGGCCGGTAATATACTTTGACATATCTGAGCCTAAAAACACACAGGCATTTGCAACTTCATCACCCTGCCCTGCGCGTTTCAGTGGAATATTTTTCAACCAATCCTCCAATGCTTTCTCATTCAATTCTCCTGTCATTTCTGTTTCGATAAATCCAGGAGCAATTGCGTTAGAGCGAATGTTTCTTGAACCTAGCTCTTTCGCTATTGATTTTGTAAAGCCTATAATACCTGCTTTAGAAGCTGAATAATTGGACTGCCCTGCATTACCCATTAAGCCTACTACAGAAGTAATATTAATAATTGAGCCTTGCTTTGCACGCATCATAGGTTTGGTAGCTGCCTTTGTAAGATTAAAGACAGATTTCAGATTAACTCTCATTACCTCATCCCATTGTTCTTCAGACATACGCATTAATAGTGTATCACGGGTAATTCCGGCATTATTCACTAAAACATCTAAAGTTCCGAAATCGCTTACTACATCTATAATTAATTGCTCTGCCGCAGAATAATCAGATGCATCAGAACGGTATCCTTTCGCTTTTACACCATAAGCAGCCAATTCTGCTTCTAATGCCTGACCTTTCTCTACACTTGATAAGTACGTAAAAGCAATATTTGCCCCCTGTTCTGCGAACTTTTTGGCGATTTCTCTCCCGATTCCACGTGAAGCTCCGGTTACTAAGGCAACTTTATTTTCGAGTAATTTCATGTATTATTTAAATGGTTAATGTTATACTGATTCCGTTAAACTTTCTTTTTCCTCCCTTTTGAGTTCTTTTCTTAGTCCCTTACTGGTCTTTGTACTACCGTCATGCGACCAGCCCGGAGGCATAAAGATATACTTAATTTTGGTAAAAAAGTTTAGTGGTTTCTCCAAATCTTTAGCTAATTTCACCCACTCATGGAACACAATATTAATAGCATTCCTGTTTTCTAAAGGAGAAACCAGTCCATATTTTATAGGTAAATCGTCTATTTCTTCCTGAAAAGTACCAAACATTCTATCCCATATAGTAAGGCACATACCCATATTTTTATCCAGATACTCTATATTCGAAGCATGATGAACTCTATGTTGTGAGGGGGTAACAATTACGTATTCTAATAATTTTAAAGGCATTTTGCGAAACTTTGGCACATAACTCGTATGAACAAGGATACCATATATCTGGGTGATGGAATACATTACAGCAATGTCAATTGCTTTGAACCCCATTAACGACAACGGAATAAAATAGATGAACCTATAGAGTGGTTGAAATACAGATGACCGGAATCCGACTGTCAGGTTAAATTGTTCAGATGAATGATGCGTAACATGAGAAGCCCAGAAAAAACGGGAATGATGATCGACCACATGTAACACATAGAAAACAAAATCCTCAGCTACGAAGAGTACAAACCAATATATAAACAGGTTATGTATTTCAAAAAAACGGTATTGAAAAACAAATGCCAATATACCCCATGTAATGCCTCTCGACAGCAAATCAATGCCGCCATTCAACAACATCAGATAAATATTGGTGATTGTATCTTTGAATGTATAAAAACTACGATCCTGAATATTGCTTAATACTATTTCTCCAATAATCAAAAATGCATACAAAGGAGTAGAAAAAATAATAACAAGCTGTTCTGCTGTATAGTGTTTTAGGGTTTCGAACATAAAAAACAAACAATTAAAACGTAATAAACTTCTCTTGGTCAGGTTTTTAGGACTTTTATATTTAAGTCTGCCCCTGTACTACAATCACTATCTCACCTTTAACAGTGCGATTGGCAAAACTGGCAATAATTTCGGTTAAAGTCCCTCTGACATTTTCTTCAAACATCTTACTTATTTCTCTTGATACACAAGCTTGTCTTTCGGCACCAAATGTCTCCACAAAGTTTTCCAATGTTTTGAGCAATCTGAACGGAGATTCATAAAAAATCATGGTTCTTTCCTCCGTAATGAGAGATTTTAATCGCGTTTGTCTTCCTTTTTTAACAGGAAGAAATCCTTCAAAGGTAAACCTGTCACACGGTAAGCCGGAATTAACTAAAGCAGGTACAAATGCTGTCGGGCCGGGCAAGCATTCTACCTCTACCCCATTTCTAAGACACTCTCTTACCAGTAAAAAGCCCGGGTCAGAGATAGCCGGTGTTCCTGCATCGGATACAAGTACAATTTTCTCACCTTTTTTGAGCCTTTCTACAACTTTTCCGACTGTTTGATGTTCATTAAAAGCATGATGGCTTAACAAAGGCTTAGATATACCCAGATGTTTGAGCAGAAACCCGGTATTACGGGTGTCTTCGGAAAGTATCAAATCAGCATCCTTCATTACATTAATTGCTCTCAATGTAATATCCTCTAAATTGCCAATTGGTGTTGGTACAAGAACAAGTTTCACTATGTTTTTTCGACAAAAGTACAAATTTCAGCGTTCAACTGGAAAATTATCCGGTATTAAAAACATTTAAACAGGACTTTTTTAAAAATAACTCTATAAATTAAGCCGTTTAATAAAAAAGTGG
>CALRLS020000614.1:0-3130 GCA_943368815.1 Cyanobium sp. NIES-981 | reverse complement strand
TTTAAAAACAGCTTTAGAGAGCGTTTCTATGGCAGATTTAGATCAATGGGGTAAGGATGTACTTGCTGATAATCAAGTCATTAGAAGACGAAATGTCTTGAAAATATGAAAGAACTTTTTAACGGATTGGACACCCTACCCGTAGGGATAATATATTAATAATGCGAAACTTTAATATATCGTCCCTACGGGACTTTGACTCGACTTTCGTTTTTTTTTCTTCTACCGATATACCATCCCTACGGGATTAAAAACATTTACCCTATTTCACAATCCCTACATCCATACCTGCCTTGAAGAGTTTCTGGGGTGGTTTTGTTTTAATGAATCGGGGCATCTGAAAACCTACCTGAAATCTAAGACCTACTTTCTTTTTATCCTTACTATTAGGGTCTTTTATAGGTTCATCCACATCGGAGATTGATAGCCTGAACCCGAAACCCATGAAATTCGTCATTTCATCTTTCAGTTCTTCGTCATTTTCTTTGTTCTCTTTCTCAGTCTTCTGTTCGTATTTTATTTTTTCGGCTACGAAGAATTTCTTTTTTTGCCCATGCACATTGAATGACCCGATAAACAATATTAAGAGTAAAGTTAGCTTTTTCATCAAAAATCCGGATTTAGACATCAATTTTACCGTATTCCGCAAATGGCTTATCGGTAAAATCATCTTATAATGTCAACAAATTTAAGCCTCCATTTTACACAAACAAAAAATGCCTGACCTTTTTTATGATAAAATAGGTCAGGCAGGTATTTTCGTGGATGAACAGCTAAAAACCGTATTTGAAATCTGAATGATAATCAGGAAAGAATATTGTTACTTTCAAAAATCAAATGATTCCAGAAGCAGGCGGCGGCGATTTATTGCTGCAAGATGCTATTCCACATAATCCAAATCCTTCGTAAATGTCTCATCAATTTTCCAAAGGGCTATAAGAGCGATGGCAGAAGTGCCCACACCTATGACCAAAGCAGCATACATGATGCCCATGTCCGGCTTCAGGAATTTGAAAAGAGCCAATAAGGGTATGGTAGCGCCACGTACAAAATTAGGCACTGTGGTAGCTACAGTTGCACGAAGGTTTGTACCGAATAGCTCAGCGGCAATGGTAATGAATAGTGTCCAGTAACCATTGCAGAAACCTAAAAAGGCGCATATCAGGTAAAATCCGGCCTCTGTGCTGGCAGGTAAGAGAATGTATACCAATACAAACGCCAGAGACATTAAAATAAACAATAAAATTACTTTCTTTCGGCTTTGGAGGTACTGGCTCAGGAATCCGCTGGCAATATCACCGAATACCTGTCCTGTAAAAGTCAACATTACCGCCTTGCCTGCGTTAATGGGTTCAACAATTCCGGCTGCTTTGGCAAATTCAGGTGAGAAAGTAATCAGAATACCTACTACAAACCAGATAGGCAAACCTACCAGTATCGACATGAGGTATTTAACAAATCGCTTTCTGTTATTGAAAAGCATCAAAAGGTTTCCTCTTTGAACATGCTTGTTCCTGACATCAACAAATATTTTTGATTCAAAAATATTGACGCGTAAAATCAATAATAGCAATCCCATACCTCCACCAACATAGTAAGAAATACGCCAGTCGAACAAGTTAGCAACAAAGTAGGCGGCTATCCCTCCCAGCAAACCCAGAGTTGCCACAATAGTAGTACCATAGCCACGGATTTGTCGGGGAAGAATTTCGGCCACTAAAGTAACCCCGGCACCTAATTCGCCTGCCAGGCCTACCCCGGCTATGAACCGACATATAGCATATTGTGGAATTGTATTTACAAATCCATTAGCAATATTGGCCAAAGAATACATAATAATTGAACCAAACAGGACAGACAAACGACCTCTTTTATCGCCCATCACACCCCAGATGATGCCACCGATGAGCATTCCGGCCATTTGCACATTTAATAATGTGGCTCCCTCTTCGAATAGCTGGTCTCCCTGAATACCCAAATCCTTCAGGCTAGGTACACGAACCACATTAAAAAGAAAGAGGTCGTACATATCTACCAGATAGCCTAATGCGGCTACCATCACTGGCAATTGTAGTAGTTGTCTGAGTATATTTTTGTCTTCAGTAGTAGAATTGGTCATGTATAGGTTTTTTATTGGAGGGTTGACCTCACCCCAACCCCTCTCCAACAGTGGAGAGGGGCTTTTTACGCTCTTTCTCTACTGTTGGATACAGGCTGTGAAAGGAATAATAACAAGATTCTACACCTTGTTCGGAATCTGGTAAGGTGCGCGGTATTTGCGGTTTAGCATTGCATTGGCTTCTTTGTCACCAGGGAATGTTTCTGATTTAGGGTCGAATTTCAACGTTCTTCCTAAACGATACGAGATATTACCTAAATGGGCAATGCTTGCAGCTAAATGACCAGTTTCTATCGGGCCGTTTAACAAGGCTTTGTTTTTAGCTCTTACGGCATCAATAAAGTTTTTGTAATGGTCGCCTCCGGCATTTCTTGCAGGGCCGGGTTCGCGGTTTTTTCCTAAAAAGGTTTTATAATCGCTATAACCATTCACTACCATATAGCCTTTATCGCCATAGAAAATATTTCCTACCTCTACACCGTCTTCTTTGTTGGTCATCCATGGGCGTACTTCAAACTCAATTATCTTACCTTCTTTCGGGTATTGATAGGTAGATACAAGTACTTCCGGTGTTTCTTTGCAATCATTCCAAAGGTATTTACCACCTGACGAAGTAATAACTTCCGGTAAACCTACATCCAGACCCCACATACAAAGGTCGGTTTCGTGAACACCCTGGTTACCAATGTCACCATTGCCGTAATCCCAGAACCAGTGCCAGTTATAATGTACATAGTTTTTGCTGAATTCTCTCACCTGTGCAGGGCCTTGCCATAAATCCCAGTCCAGCCCTGCCGGTACAGGCGATGGTCCCATATTACCTATATCAGGTCTCCATTTATATACCGTTCCGCGTGCCATGTATACTTTACCGATGAGACCGTCTCGCAAATGCTTAATGGCTTCCTGCATTGCTACAGAGCTACGCAATTGTACGCCATGTTGTACAATACGGTCGTATTTAGTGGCAGCTTCAACCAGTTTACGACCTTCGAAAATATTATGACAGGC
>CALRLS020000613.1:0-3132 GCA_943368815.1 Cyanobium sp. NIES-981 | reverse complement strand
CATTAAACTGGAGTCACTTAAAGTCTCTTGTAAATCAAATCATTTTGCTCTCAAAAGAAAACTTACTTTAAATGCCCTCAAAATTGCTTGGAGTAATTTACAGCTACTCAAAAACAATACGATAGCAATTAAGTGTGCGTAACATCAGTAATTAATTAAAAATTTATGCAAAGTAAAATCTACAATCGGCTTCTGTTTTTCTCTTTGTTTTTCATGACTTACTGGTTCTTCGGCAACCTTTACGAAGAGATAGTAATGATACCTAACCAATTAGAAAATACTTACGAAGTACTCAAAGCCTATCAAGGTTATTTCAGGCTCACAGGGCCAACTATCTATTTTGTGCCTTTCACCCAACTGGCAGTGGTAGTAATCTGGTTTTTATATTTTAAAACAATGGAAGCAAATCAAAAACAACAATTAAAAAAGGCAGGTATTTTTGGGGTATTAGCTATTGGTCTTACAGCCATTATTGTTACACAGCTAAATGTAAAAATGTTTTTTGGCAACCTTGATAAATACAGAAATCAACTCTACTACTTATCTTTAACATGGCTTATAGGCAATATGCTAAGGCTTTATCTGGTTGGTAATTCCATCTATTTTATTTTCAAGGTTTACATTCGTCAACAAATGAATTTTTTGAAATAACCCTTGTTACTGACTTTTTCGATATTTGATTAGTACAAAATGTATGACAAGCTTTCAACATTAGTCGATGAATGAAATAATTATGACGATGTATACAGAACAAGCCCAATAATTAACCTTTTTCTGTCGACAAGGCTTCAAATCAATACTTCCTGTACTTTTGTCATTCCATCTCTTGGCTTTAATCTACTCTGAAATTTTCTTAGAAAAATACCATATACCTTTGGTTCATCAAAGAAAAATAATTTAAACCATTTAAAGATATCAGAAAATGAAAAAGTCAATCCTCGTTTTAGCGCTTAGTTTATTTACAGCAAGTTTGAGTTTTGCTTATGCAGAAAACCCTGCTGTTATTACTAAAAAAGAAGATTCAAAAATCTCTGTTCAGGACATCAGCAATCTTCGTCTCAAAGTTCTTTTTGCTAATGTTGAAAAAAGTACAGCAAGTATTGAAATCTATAATTCAAAAGGAGATGTATTTTATCAGGACCTCAGCGAAACCGATAAACCATTGGTATTGAACATTTCGCATCTTGATGATGGTGCTTATACATTATCCATTATTTCGGGTGACGATAAATTATCTTATGATTTCAATATTGAAAGTCAGGCAACACGTGTAGCAATAGTAAAAAATGCTTAGACAGAAAAATTACAGAAAAGTCACAAAAAATTTGTGACTTTTCTTCGTTCATGTCTAAACCTTAAATCCATAAATCATATTTTCTAAAAACCAACAGCATCGAAAGCTTCTCTTTCAAATGTTAGAGTTTCAAAATTGCCGGAGCCAAACTCAATAACATTCCTGAGAATCCTGACGCTATGTGGCCATAGTGTGCTTTGTTTCTAGGTATATCGTGATTTCTCAATAATCCGTGTTCCTCTCACTCCAACCATTCAACCCTTTCCGGTATCCTCATTAAAAAATAATCAGTTTTTTTCAAGGCATTTGTGGCATTTCAAAGAGTCGGTATAACATATCATCGAAGACCAATTAAATACACAAAACAATGAAAATGATGAAATTTCAAATCCGCCTTGTACTCGTAACAATGCTATTTTCTGTGTTGGCTTTTTCTTGCAGCCAGGACAATCAGATTACTCCTGCTGACAAGAATAGTAAACTCCAAACCAATGAACAGGAATATAACAGTATCCTCAACGCCCGCACTACCTAGCGAAGAAGAGAAGCCAATCGAAAAGGAATGCTTTGAATCTTAGCATAGCTATTGTCAGACTAACCAATCAGGCAGAAAACGTAGTCTCTCAGCAGAATTTCGGTCTAAGAGGCACTACTGAAATTGCCCTAGGCAAGAAAACCGAACTAAGCACCGGCCTATATCTTGGCCGTGAAAGTCTTCATTTAGCAAACAATACAATCCCTCTTGCTAATCCTTCCGGTATGCCTCAGCTATATCAGGCCAATTATCGTTGGCTGAATGTTGAAATACCGCTCAACGTGAGGTATAGGGTATGGCAAAAGGGAGCTTTTTCTTTTAGCACACAGGCAGGTGTATCTATGATGGGCGCTTTTGACCAGACCTCAAAACTTTTCTATTAAAACCTTCGGACAGCCGTTTTGGTATCTATAGGCTCTAATGGTGAAGTACAAGAGATACCGACCACATTGGTAGATAAAGAAGTAAAAGACAATATAAGCAATGTACAAAGATTAAGCTTCGGCACAGTCCATAACTTATCATTCGGAATCCATTATCCGATAGGCAAAAATCCGTCGTTTGTTGAGCCTTTTTTCAAATATCAGCAAAAGAGAAAAAGAATTGGCTAAAATAAAGAGCAGAGACGATGCTTGATAAGCTCCCTGATAGTTGAGTATGTTGAGCGCTATAGGTTTCACTTTATATGCTTACTGAATACTTTACTTTTCCAGACTTTCCAATAAGAGTTTGATATTGGCAATGACTGCTTTGGGATCATCTCTGTGAATATAATGGCCGCTGTTTGTCAGGTAAATCAAGGCACCTCCTTTAGTGGACGAATGAATTAATGCTCTCCACCGCTCCATGTTTTTGTCGTTTTTTACATGGAAGAATCGCTCATGGTCGTAATCCTTACTCCTCTGCTCAACAGGTACTTCAAATTTACCCCCAACAAAAAAATAGATTGGTACTTTAGGTAAAGGCAGGTCTTTTATTTCTGCAAAATCTGTCCGTCTTAATTCACCTAACACCTGTCTTTCACTCCATGGCCCAAAGTACAGAGAGTCCCGGGCTGTTGCCGGTTTGGTATTGTATAAACGATTATACATCATCTCATCAATCCGCTTTTCGGGTACACCAATCTCTCTGAAAATCTGATTCCAGCCTTCTTTGCTTTCAGTAAAATCTGCCGAATCAATAAAGACTAACCCTGCTATGTCAGCAGGATAATAGCCTGCAAAACTTCTTGCATAAAGACCTCCCATCGAATGCCCTACCACTACATAAGGAGGAGGAATATTTAACTTTGTTAGAATAGCTT
>CALRLS020000612.1:0-3158 GCA_943368815.1 Cyanobium sp. NIES-981 | reverse complement strand
CAATCTTTGCGTATATATTAAGGAATGATTATCTTATTTAATAACGCTAATAGAATGGCAGCCTCTTGATAAAATTAGCTTAAAATCCTGTTTATTTAGGCTTGGCTTGTCTCCTTGCGTTACTTTCCAGAACTCAATGCCGCCAAAGTGTTTGCCATAATTAAAATAATCATAAACCGCTACTGCAAGGTTTTTACCACTCTGGTCGAATGCCAGGCTCTTAGGCAGGATACCTTCAAACTCATATTCACCATGATTAGTCAGATTACCGTCAGGTGTTAGTCTGAGCAAACTCAAAGAAGCCTTCCGACTCAGATCGGCACTATCCCAGGCATAATAGGTCTTTTTAATATTGGCTACCACCACCAGACTGCCATCCGGGCTGATGGCAAATCCTTCAGGATTCTGTCCTACCTTCGCTTTGGTAATCGGAAAATGCTCAGAACTCCCGTCTAAATTAAATTTGATAACAAAGATTTCTCCATTGGCTCCTTCTTCTCCACGTTTTAAATCCGGTATTATATAAAACTTTCCGTCAGGTGTAAACTGACCTGCACCCGGTGTACTACCGATTTTGATAGGCTTTCCTTGCAGTTCCAGTCGGATAATTTTATTGGTTGGCCCGTCTCGTGTGGTCTTCAGCAGACCTACTTCTTTGGTGTCTTCAAATGTAAAGGCAATATAATTATCATTTGGGTGCCAGCTTACATCCGATATTTTTCCAGCAGGTAAACTCTGAGGCCGATGAATGATTCGGATGGGCTTTCCGGCAGGATCAAGTTCCAATACTTGTAATTCTTTGCCTTCTTCTTCAGTACAGAGTACCAGGTATTCTCCTTTTGGACTAATATCAATGCCAATGGGATTTTTACCTGTAGGAAATTTATACAAGATTTTAGGATGCGCTATATCAGCTATATCAACCACCGAAATGAAGCCACCTGCGGGTAAATCTTCCTTAAGGTTTTTCAACTCAGCAACATTATCGGCCACCGTGCCCCTGGTATCAACTACATAAGCCAGATGATGTGTATTTGAAACCACCATAGCCTTGGTGCCATTAAGCGCTGAATTGGATACAATAACACTTCTCAGGTCATCATAAGTCTTTTCTAAAGGTAATTTGATACCGGTAAAAGCATCCTTTGCTCCCTTTTCTTTATATAATTTTCTATCAGCAAGGGCAGAAGCTGCCATATCAGCGTCAGAAATAGCAATGATTCCTTTGGCTTCAAAGGATAGATTCTGTGAAAAAGAAGTAATACTAACGAGTAAAAATAGTGGGACGAAGAAATTTTTCATGTTTAGTATGACCTGGTTTAAGTGCGAAATTCTAAAATGCAGTTTTATTAAAACCTGTTTTTAGCTTTCGGCATCATAAACCTGAACTCTTTCCCAGATATGAGAACATTTGGCTATAAACGCAAGATGGTCGGGGTGAGTCTGATAATCGGCTTGTTGTTCTGGTGTTTCAAATACAAATGTAATTGAGAACTGATAAGAAGAGTCAATTACTGCCCGATTGGTATTGGCAGGCATACCAACATAAGCTGCCTGGATTAAATCGATTTTTGATAATTCTAAAAGACCTTCATGCAGTGCCTGGTGTTCGGCCTGATTGTTTTTGTCTTTCATCCAGAAAAATACTGTGTGAACAAATCCCTTTTTTAAATTTCCCATGGGTAGGTGTCGTTTTTGTTTATATGAATAAATTATTGATTTGTGGCAAAAAAACCAATGGTATCAAGTAAATATCGTTCTATAGTAGAACCATGCGTACCATTTGCAACCAGATTAAGTCTTATATTGGTAGCACCTCTTTTTACCATGGCATCATAGGCGGTCTGTGTATTAAAAGAAGGTACATAAGTATCTGCTGTGCCATGTGTCAGCATGGTAGGTGTTTTTGGCTTCCAGTCGAAAATATCATTGTCTTTTACAGCATTCATTAGTGCTGTATCCGAATTATCAGTTAAACTTTGTTTAATGGCATCTGAAATGATACTATTGAAGCTACCCGAAATTCTGACGTTCTGTTTATCCTTCTGAATCTGGCTTGCATAAGGCTCTTTGAAATAACTTGTCATGGCACGATTCAGTTTATAAATGCTGTCGTAGGTCAGCAAAACCCATATATAAGAAGCATTGTGAACAGGGTCACCGGAAGAAGCGTTAGTAGCAATGGTTTTGAAACTAAGTGTCTTATTATAAGCACCTGCGCCACAGCTAGAGGCTTTCAGATTAAACTCGGTTGGCGCTTCTTCTTCCATTTTCTTTTGCAGCGCTAGTGTTGCATAGCCTCCTTCTGAGTATCCGCCTAAATACAAATTATTGTTCCAGTTGATTTTCTCTTGCTTGATAAACTCTTTGGCGGCTCTCAGCATATCAAGGCTTGCAGTTGCAAGGCCATCCCGGTGTTCGTAAGTGTGTGGCAGACTTTTGGTTGAGCCATACCCGATATAATCAGGCGCAGCAACGATATAGCCCAGAGTTGCTAAAACCGATGCAATGGTTCCTTCGCCTTCTGTTGTAAAATAAGATGGGGCATCGTTGTCTGAAAAAATAGTGCCATGCTGATAACCAGCCAAAGGTAGCGGGTCTTTAAGGTCTGTAATAGTGGGTACTATCAAAGCACCGGAAGCCTGAATTTCGGTGCCGTCTGTATTTTTGGTTTTATATACAATCTTGTATTGTTTTACGCCTCCTCTAATAAAAAGGGCATAATCAGAGCCTTGTGCACCTAGTGAGGCAATAAACTGCTCTTTGGTATAATTATGAACTAATGTGGCATTAACCAGTACTACCGGCTGTGGATTGGGTTCAGTAGTTGTATTGTCGCACGACCAAACGAATACTGATAGGGTAATTGACAGAATAAAATACTGGAAATTTTTAATTTTCATAGTGCTTGGTGATTGAAAGACAAAGTTATTAAAATTATTGAATTGCAGGCTTGGTAAATGCTCTTTTTTGGCAGATTATGGGTATTTATTGAAACAGGAATCATATATTTCAGCCACTTATTTATGATGTAACAATCTTAGTGGCTGAAATTCAGACCTGCTAAACTCAATAAATAATATTAAATGTTAAGAGACAGGGATATGACTCATTTATAACGAAATGAATTTTAAAATCTTTTGGAAACTCGTAGAATT
>CALRLS020000611.1:0-3171 GCA_943368815.1 Cyanobium sp. NIES-981 | reverse complement strand
CGGTATAAGATAGAAAATTCGCTGTTTTTAATGCCTTCATTATTTTTAGCCTCAAAGATATTGGTGGCAATCAGGCGGGCTTCTTCGTTATCTGATGCTGCCTTGATTACCTCAATTTTTGCGCCTTCATCATTATCCGTGAAAACGTTTTTCTCCAGTTGGTCTTTATTACGGGCAATTACAGAATTGGCCGCATTGACAATGGTCTTGGTAGAACGATAATTCTGTTCCAGTTTAACCACGTGCAATTCAGGATAATCGCTCTTGAAATTCAGGATGTTCTGAATATTAGCGCCACGGAAGGCGTAGATACTCTGGGCATCGTCACCTACCACAGTAATATTCTGATGCACCGAAGAGAGTTTCCGGGTGATAAGGTATTGCGATACGTTGGTATCCTGAAACTCGTCTACCAGCACGTGCTTAAACTTATGCTGGTATTTATTCAATATATCCAGATGGTCGCGGAAAAGTATATTGGTATTAAATAGCAAATCGTCGAAATCCATGGCATTAGCCTGAAAACAACGCATCTGATAGGTTTTATACAATCGTCCTATTTCCGGCATTCGTGCCGCTTTATCGTCTTCTATATAAATCGGATTATTGACGTAGGTCTCCCATGACACTAAAGCATTTTTAGCACTCGAAATGCGATTCAGCACATAGTTAGGGCGATAGGTCTTATCGTCTAATCCCAGTTCTTTAATAATAGAGCGGATCAAAGACTTTGAATCATCAGTATCATAAATCGTAAAATCAGAGGTATAGCCAAGCCTTTTGCCTTCAAAGCGGAGCAGTTTGGCAAAAATAGAGTGGAAAGTACCCATCCACAGATTCTTGGCATTATTACCGATTATCTGCTCGATACGATGGCGCATTTCGCCTGCGGCTTTATTGGTAAATGTCAGCGAAAGTATATTAAAAGGGTCAACACCCTGCTCAATAAGCCAGGCTATACGATAAGTGAGTACACGAGTCTTACCCGAACCCGCACCTGCAATAATCATCAGGGGGCCTTCAGGATGGGTTACAGCTTCACGTTGTGGAGGGTTAAGTTTCTCTAAGTAATTGTTCTGGTTCTGCACGGAATCACATTCTTTAAATTTAATGCAAATATAAGAAACTGTTTGAGTTAAATTTTATGAATCAAAATGCATTATTTTTTGCAAGGACAAGGCACTGCAACCGGAGTTTAGCAGAGCTAAATGAGGATTGTAGTGACGCAGTATTTGCGAAAAAGAATCGTGCGGCGAACCGTCATTTTGAACGAAACAAGATTAACTCAAACAGTTTCTAAATATATCGGCGCGATATATCTTTATCAATTTTATTGTGTCGATAGTTTCGGAGGAGAGATGCAAAGGTAATAATAATCCCGGTCCGGAATTACATATTCCGGTTAAATTGCTGTCATACCCCAATGATATTAATTATAACCCATTTTCGTGAGCAAACCGAATCAAATCAGCTGTTGTTTCTGTTTTAAGCTTGAAATGAATATTACGGCGGTGGGTCTTTACCGTCATCAGACTCAGATGAACAGTATCGGCAATTTCCTGTGAACTCATACCATTTTTTATCAGTCGTATCATTTCTATTTCGCGTGGAGTGAGCGAAAATTTTCTGATAAATTCGTCATCGGCAAAGGTAGGCTCCGTGCTGATTTTTGATAGCTTGGGGTCAAAGAAACGTGTGCCTGCCAATACATTATTAATAGCAGTAAGAAGCTCTGATTTGGTGGAGTTTTTAAGAATATACCCATGCACGCCAATTTTGTCAAACTCTTTTACCAATTGGGGCTCATCATACATGGTCAGAATCACTACTTTTATATCCCGGAAATCTTTAAGAATGGTGACTGCTAATTCTTTGCCGTTTTTCTGGGGTAGGTTAATGTCCAGCAGAAGTAGTTCAGGGGAGTATTGATGTATGGCGCCAAGCACCTGGTTCCCTTCATAAATTTGCCCGACCACTTCAAACAACACTTCATTCTGTAGTAAACTCCGTAAACCATCACTGAATAAATGATGGTCATCTACTAACAAAATCTTTGTTGGTGTCGGCATTATAAGGTATTTCAAGACAAATCAAAGTCCTGCCCGGGCTTGATTCTATGCTAAGGAGTGCTTTCAGGTAACCTGCACGTAAATTTATATTCTTCAAGCCAATTCCCCAACTTTCTTTGTCCGAAAAATCAAAGCCCCTGCCGTTGTCTTCTATTGATATATACAGTAAATCGGGCAGATAAATCATTTGCAAAACAGCATTGTCAGCATCTGCGTGTTTCAGAATATTATTCAATAATTCTTTTATGATACGATAGATATGAACTTCGGCTTCTATCATAAGCCTTTTTTCGTCACCACTTTCTACGAAGATAAAAGCTGTTTTTGCCTGCCTGTTTGCCATCTCTATACTTTCTTCAACAACTCTTTTCAGCCCTTTTTCTGCAAAAGAAGAAGGCATCAGGTGGTGTGAAACAGTTCGCAGATCAACTACAATCTTATTGAGCAATTGCAACGGGCTCTGTAATATATGCTGGTTTTGTTCATTTAACTCATCTATTTGTCTGGTTAAAACAGATAGACTACCGCCTAAATCATCATGTAAATCTAAGGCCAGGCGTTGGCGTTCTTCTTCCTGCGCCAGGAGTATCTTACGGGTTGTTTCTACACGGTTTTTTTCAAGTTCGGCCTGTATATTTTCCTTTTCCTTATTGAAAACATAAATGAGGGCAAAGCCTAAACCTATGCATTCAAGCACCAATGCTATGTTGGAGTGGTAATAAAGGAAAGAGTAGATAGGTATAATGCCCAGTGAGCTTAAGGCTACAAGAAAGAATGCAGCAAACATAGGGCCCGATGCAGCCAGATAGAGATAACTCTCTATTTGTCTTTTTGAAATGCTCAGACTTATGAAGAGAAGAACATTAAAAGAGAAATATAAATAAATTATCCAGAATGGAATAGGGCTTTTGGGTAAAAACGTAACCAATATTATTTGTAAAAGGCAAATGCCAACAAACAAATAATGAATAAGCCGTAAATAGGGCTTTTTCAGGAGTTTAATCTTCAGAAACTCATAGATATATAGTTCATGAAAAAGGATGGTTCCTGTCAACAGCATCAGGTAGCAGTTGATAGTAGCCAGAAAAGAAGTTCGTGGATT
>CALRLS020000610.1:0-3172 GCA_943368815.1 Cyanobium sp. NIES-981 | reverse complement strand
GTTTCTCGCTTCGTGGTTATCAGGCAAATTTGGCAATACCAAAGCCTTGTTAATAGAGATTTTTGTCTGGTCGCTTATGCCACTGGCTGCCTATTTTACCACTACCGCAATGGAGTTTTATGTCATTGCTTCTATTGTAGGTCTGGTTATGGGTGGTATTCAATCCCTTTCGCGTTCAACTTATGCCAAGTTGATTCCCGAAAATACCGAAGACACCGCCTCTTATTTCGGCTTTTATGATATTGTAGAAAAGATTGCGATAGCCATCGGCACCCTTTTATTTGGTTTTGTTGAACAGGTAACGGGCAATATGCGCAATTCAGTACTTGTGATTCTGGTCTTTTTTATCATTGGCTTCCTGTTGCTGATGCGGATACCTTCGAGGAAGGTCTATAAGTAATAATTAACTATTCTGGCAATAATCTTAATCTGCCACTTAGTAAATAAGGTGGATTATCTGGCAGATGTATTGCCCTTTTTTACTAATTTTGTCAAAATATCCATTTAATGCGAATATTTTACAGTAT
Organism: Cyanobium sp. NIES-981; assembly: GCA_943368815.1. Lineage (GTDB taxonomy): Bacteria > Bacteroidota > Bacteroidia > Cytophagales > Spirosomataceae > Emticicia. Next base: position 2,645 of record CALRLS020000610.1, on the reverse strand, counting down.
CATGACAAAAGCAGGATAAGGTGCGGTACTATCTTTTGTACTCAGTTTATCCGGAAATATCATCAACAAATAACCAGAGGTGTTTAATCATACTTCTAATGCTCAATAGTATTTTATCTCAGATAGCCCGGGAACATAAAATCATAGTATTTTATCCGGTGCATGTCTTTTTGATAGAATATTTTATTTTGTAAGAAACCAGAATAAGGCGTAAGCAGTTTTACATATAAAGTTTTGCTGAACAGCGATACGCCTTACACTTAAGACCTTTATTTATGAGAGTCCTTTTTGATCATCAATCATTTTCCGGTGCAAGATTTGGGGGCGTGCCCAGGTATTTTTATGACCTGATGCACAACCTGAAATACCAGCAGGGAGTAGAGGTGAAATTATCATTGCTTTTTTCGAACAATGAATACCTGAAGAATGCTGATGTAAAAAGGGTTTTTCCTTTCTCGTATTTCTTAGGGCACGGCTTTACCAATGCGCTTTTCTCACATATCAATCGTGCCAATAGCGCGTTTCAGATAACCAGGCATAATTACGACGTATTTCATCCGACCTATTTCAACGATTATTTCATGGCTTTTCTGGGTAAAAAACCATTTGTGATTACCCACCATGATACCATTCCTGAAAAATTTGCCACCCAATATGCCGAGCTCGACGGCTTCGATAAAGCCTATAAGCAACGGGTTTTAGATAAAGCGGCAAAAGTCATTGCGGTTTCAGAAAACACAAAAAACGACCTGCTTGATATTTTTCATATTGCTCCCGAAAAAATAGATGTGATTCATCACTCTACGCATTTTGCCACCTACAAACCGGAAGAAGATTTTGATATTATAATGCCCGAAAGGTATTTATTATATGTGGGTAATCGGGAAAATTATAAAAACTTTGATGTATTTCTCAGGGCTATCAGGCCAATTCTGCAAAAGCAACCGGATTTGAAACTGGTTTGTGCCGGAAGCAATAAGTTTACAGAAACAGAACAGAAGTTATTTCATGAACTCGGCCTGAGCGAACAGGTCTTGCATCAGGAAGTGCAGAACGATGCAGTATTATACAGGGTTTATCAGAAGGCTACAGCCTTTATTTATCCTTCATTATACGAAGGCTTCGGGATTCCGATTTTGGAGGCCTTTGCCTGTGGTTGCCCCGTTGTGCTGAGCGACCGTTCATGCTTCCCCGAGGTAGGTCAGAATGCCGCCCTGTACTTCAATCCGGACAATGAAGAGCATATAGCCCACGAAGTAGAAAGATTGATTGATAGCGCAGAACTAAGGCTGAATCTGGTGAAAAAGGGCTACCAGCGCCTCAAAGATTTTTCGCCTGAAAACACAGCCAGAAAGACTTTGAATGTTTATAAGAGTGTGATAAGCAAATAAGTGTAGCACGAAATTTCATTTCGTATTTCCCTGTCAGAGAGCAATTTATCTCCTGACTAATATCAATACAACGACTGTGATTGCAGGCGTTTTATTATTCATCGAATTTTCAAAAGACAAATTATGCGGGTAATTATTTGCGATATTTATGTTAAACTGGTAGGGCATAATTTAGGACATATTCAGAATATATTACGATTCTTAGAACAAAACCCAAGTGAAACAGAATATGTGTTTTTGCTGAATCCTGAGGCAAAAGCAATCTCCACCATACGTACCTCTGCCAAAAATGTACAAATAGTTTTCTTTACTGATGATGAGTTTGCCCCTCACAATTCAGGCATGAGCCTGATAAAGTCAACACAGTTTCTATGGAAATCCATCATGAAATATGTGAACGACTGGAAAGCCGACAAGCTCTTATTAATGATGGTCGATATGTTTCAGCATACTATCGGCAGCAGTCGGTTGTCTTGTGATATCACAGGTATTATGTTCAATCCTTATCCGAGAGTGATTCCGACACAGGGAACAATCAGAGCAAAACAGCTATCAGCTCTTACTAAAGCACGTAAATGGTTTACCTCATGGTGGATGCTCCGCAGTAAGCATCTGAAGAAAGTCTTTATATTTAACGATAAAGAGACAGTAAAAACCATGAACGCAACACTGGGAACAAGAATATTTACTTATCTGCCCGACCCTGTTTATGATTACCCGTCAAGAGCAGGATTAGTGATAAGAGAGAAGTATAAAATTGATGCCGACAGGAAAATTCTTCTGGCCTTTGGCATGATAGACAGTAAAAAAAACGTGGTAAATCTGCTAAGGAGTTTGCAGCAATTATCTGCGGATGAAGCTACCAGAACCTGCCTGTTGATAGTAGGTAAAATAAGAGAAGAGTACGAAGAACCCCTGAATGAAGCCATTGCAGAAGCAAAAGTACTACGCCCAGAATTACAGGTTGTTTTAGAGAGCCGCTTTGTGGATGATGATGAAATGGAATCATTTGTCGGTCAAAGTGATGTTATTTCATTAGCCTATGTAAATTTCTATTCATCAAGTGGTGTTATCGGCCTGGCATCACGTCATAACAAGCCAATTATCGCCACCAAATATGGCGTAGTAGGAGACCAGACACGTGAATACCAATTGGGCTTAACTGTGGACGGACATAAGCCTGAGGAAATAAAAGAAGCCTTTCAATATTTTCTGAATAGCCCGGACATAGAATACCCCAAAAAAGCAACACAG
>CALRLS020000609.1:0-3176 GCA_943368815.1 Cyanobium sp. NIES-981 | reverse complement strand
ATTACCAGAAATTCATTGCTCCCATATATATCCAGATCTGTGATTTCAATTTTATATTTCCCGTCTCTAAAGTCATAGGTTTTCCCTATGAACATTTTTTTTGCTACAGTTGCCGCCTCTGCAAAAGGCACATCACTCATTAAACCTACCTGAAATTCATTCGGAATCGTAGCAACTAATTTAAGATTGGGCACTGAGTTTACAGACAAAGGAGCAATTGGTTTCTCGCCCGTTATGGTTTCTGTATATGCCTTGATACCCAATACCGACTTTACGGTTCGTCCAGCTGTTGCCAGTGGAGTCATAAAAATCTCTAAGGGTGTAATTCTCACCCATGTTCTGTATTCTTCTGAAACCAGATAAGGTTGTAAGGCTGCATTCCAGGCTTGCACCACATAAGGTTTTATCGATAGATTTTTTGCAACCGCATCATCAATCGATTTTGCAAACCTTGTGTGGTTATTATCAATTATCTTTCCGACTATAAAATCAATCGGTACATCAAAACCGATATTAACTTTGGGTTTTGATATCCACTCATATCCATTAGGAGTGGTAAAAGTCTGAACAGCCCAATCAGTTCTGATGGTGAATCTGGTTGAAAACTTTAAATTCATTTCGAACTCAACCGGAACATATTTCATAATCCCGAATGCACCGATACCTTTTTCAGCCCAGACCTTAATCGGAACCGTAAAATCAAATACATCATTGGTTGCTGCAGTTATCAGAATGTTTGATTTCTTCCAGACTTTACATTTAAAATTATCATTACCCTCATCGGTATAACTATTATCTTCATAAATGAGCCCGGCAATAGATGAATTGATTTGTCGCTCGATGTCATTCATCGAAATATCGAACGGGATACTGATATTTGAAAAAACTTTTTGCACGCGAACAGAGTCTTGTAAATATTTTTCTACCGGAGCTTCCGGATTAGCTTTTTGGGCATTTGCCTTTAAAAATGAACAACAAAATGCGGTTATAACCAAACAGACAGATAGAGTTACTTTTTTCATTAGAATAGAAATGGAACATTACAATATCAATTGAAATCTTGTGCAAAACGCACCAGACACGAAAAAATTATTGGTTTTCTTTATGAATTTTATTTTATCTTAATTTTAGTGGCTCCATAACCAAACTTCTCTTTCTGTGCATCTTCAAACCATGCAACATTCTTGTTTCCCGACAGTTTCCTTTGAATCTCTTGTCTTAAAACACCATTGCCAACGCCATGAATAAAAGTAATTTCGTCCATACCACTTGCTATGGCCTGCTCAAATTTATTTAAGAATGTATTTATCTGCAATTCAAGCATCTGGGCATTGCTCATTGAAGAATGATTTTTGGTTAACTCTTCAATATGCAAATCGACTAGCTGAGCAGGTTTTTCATACGTGTTTGGCAAAACCTCAACTTGCTTTTGCTCCATCATTCCCTCTTTCAGCTTCGTTACGTCAATAACCAGTTTCTTATCCTGCTCTTTGTTTTTTTCCTGAACAGGCTCTTTTTCATCAGAATCCATTTGGTATAAATACATCTCTCTATCTAATAGCGGTGCCTTTTTCTTATGCTCGGCCCAGGTATTTGTTCGTACACGCATTTTCTTCGTTAATGAGGTGCGTTCATCGAAAGGGCCATCACTATAATACAATGCCTGAAAAGTAAAGCTACCCCATTCTTCAATATCTTTGATGGACAGGTCCAGACTTGATTTTTGCGCGCCCTTGGATTTAAGCACTCCACCCATTAGTCCTATATGAATTCTACCTGTATCCAGAGTCAATGAAAACGGCAAGTTCCAGTCTGAATTATTAATAAGGTATATAGAAACACTTTTATCATTGATTGGAAAAAAGGCCAGAAAAATTCCCTTGTCAGCTTTAATGACAGGCTTCATTTCTTTTTGCTTGGCTACTTCGTTTTGGGCCACTGCCTGACCTGGTTTAAAAAACTGGTTTTCTGTTTTTGAAACAACAGCCAATTCTCTTCTGAGTACGGGTAGCTTAAACCCTGCTTCAATCTCTACTTCAACTACATTATCTTTTAAAAATCGCGTAATAATACCTTCCTCTTTTGAGTGTATTAATCTTACCTTATCTCCAATATTCATCTTGTATTATCTTTATTAAAAATATCTGTGCGCCATTAACTATTAGACAAACCATATAACAGCATAAAACCTGAATTAATTTCATCCGATATAGTAATGATTCATTTCTATTCTAAGAAAAATACTATTCAGGCCAAAATCAAAATCCATTAAATATACAAAAAAATATGAGTAAGAATAAGAGAATAAAACGACAGTCTAAAATTAAGAAAAAATAAATTAGCTAAAAAAACGAAATCCGAAACTTTAAGGAAAATTCACATAAAACTTCGTTTTTAAATTTTATCTTAAGTAAAACGAGAAATAATTTCAATATTGGCAATCAATATTTGAGTTGTCATAATTATACTTTTGGATAGTTAATGAAAATAAAGCGCTGAGGCTAAAATCATGAAGAGAAAAATGGATTGCGAATAGTACTTATGTGAGACTGGAAAGAAATATAGACTAGAAAAAATACAACAAATTCTTTATTTCAATATCGACAAAGTACAAAAAAGCCTGATTTCGCATGAATTGGCGGTAAAATACCACCGTTTATTCATAAAATCAGGCTAAAAATTCGTAATACAATTAAAAAATATTTTTATTGCGAAAATGATAATATTACTAGAATCGGTTCAATTAATAGCTGCCAAGGTATTTTCTCGTAACCCACTCAACAGAAGCTAAAACAAGCAAAACGAAGAAAATCCACTTCAGATTAATGAATTCATTCATCTCTTCAATACTCATTACTTTGTCCGGACTTTGATTTGATGACAGGTATTCTTTTAATTTTTCCAGTTGGCTAGCTACAAAAAACTTTCCGTTATTTTGTTGTGCAAGGGTGCGCAACATATTAAAGTCTGCTGTATTGGTTAGTCCTTCCAAATCCGCATTTCTGACAATAAACTGTCCGTCTACTATCTCACTCTTACCTAATACCTGAGTGGATGCTTTATAACGATATACGCCTTCTCCTAAACCTGTAATTTCAAATCGGGTATTTTCCTGGCTGATTGTATAATTATAATTTTTTGTAGAGCCTTTTTCATCAGTGATTTCTAATTTGATA
>CALRLS020000608.1:0-3181 GCA_943368815.1 Cyanobium sp. NIES-981 | reverse complement strand
GTACAGTTTAGCGTTCATTATCAAAAAACACCTCAATCTCTTTCCAGGATTTGAATCTCTGGTAGCCACCAACCATCTGGTTATGAATAGCGCTGAACATCAACGTTTTGCCTTTGAATGTCTTCAGGTTTTTCTCGTGGTCATCAATCATATAATCTGCCGCTACAATGCTTTTATCTCCACAAAGTACAACGTTTCTCCATGAAATAAAAGGAAAGTGGTCTTCCAGCCAATCCATTTTATCTTTCAGCGAATTCGGGAACTCTGTCGCTGCAGATACTATAAATACATCAAAGTTCTCATTCAGTTTTCTGACAACTTCAATGGCATCGGCCATTACTTCTACATCTCTGAAGAAGCCGGGTTTGAATATTTCTTCTCTTATCTTATGGTAATTTTTTTCGTCGAATATTTCAAAATAAGCTTTGTTTTCAAAATGTTGTTCGGTGAAAGCGGTACCGATGATGTGGTTGTATGTTTTTAAAATCTTTTTCCCGGTTGCCGCCATTACATCATCCATATCAATGGCAATTCTTTTTTTGGTCATTAGTATTTTGGTTTTGTTTGTGCGAATATAAACATAGATTTTACAAGATTTAAAAACTAATGGCTCAGTTTTTATAATTACTCAACAAAGTGGGCAAACTACTATTTTTTATATAAAATACTGTTCTTTTCGAAAATCGTTTATACCTTTGCAACAGTTCTAAGGTGCCTTATATGGTTTTCATGAATCATCTCAAGGCTTAAAAGGGAATCCCGTTCAAATCGGGAACTGTCCCCGCAACTGTAAGTTTCATCAATACATTTCTACTACATGGTCACTGGTATCCGGGAAGGCCGAAATGTTGAAACAAGTCAGGAGACCTGCCCAGGACTATCCTTGTTTGTGCTTTACGGCGGATAAAGACAAGTGAGCGACAGATTATCTTTCATCTTTAGGTTTAATAGAATACTTGAGCATTTAAATTAAATGCTTGTTGTCAAAGGGTTTCCCTTTTGTCGTGGCGTGGTTTTTATTCTCGTCAGGCGATGCTTTTGCCCAAACTGATTCAACCAGAATGCTTGATGAAGTTTCGGTAAAGAGTTTCGCTCCTACGCGCTTCATGGCAGGGCTTAAGATTCAAAGTATTGACTCTGCGACTATACAACAGGCAAAATTTCAAACGCTGGCAGATTTCCTGTCTTTTCAGGCACCGGTTAATTTTCGCCCTTATGGTAACGGACAGTTAACAAGTATCGGATTGCGCGGTACGTCAAGCAATCATACGGCAGTGCTTTGGAATGGTATTAATATTAACTCTCCAAGCACCGGGCAAAGCGATTTTTCTACACTTCCTGCAGCAGGGTTTGATTTACTGGCTATTCAGTATGGTTCATCATCCTGTGTAATAGGTTCTGATGCAGTAGGGGGGAGCATTCTATTGGATTCAAAACCTATATGGCAGAAGAAGTTGCAGGTGAGTCTGGGGCAGCGTCTGGCAAGTTTTGATAACTGGCAAAGCCAATTAAGTGTCAGATTATCCGATAAACGCATCTCTTCCAAAACTGTTTTTTATAAAGGTGTATTAAATAATAATTATCCGTATACCGAACGGAACTATTATCCCGTTGAACGCTCTGCAACCGATTCAAAAGGCTTTATTCAGGATTTGTTTTATCTCACAAAAAAACAGAATCAGATTTCTCTGAACATCTGGTTATCAGACAACAAGGTTGAAATATCGCCTCAATCAATCAATACACGAGAGCTATTACAAACGCAGGCCGTAAGGGTTTTGAATACGTATCAGATTAAAAATCTGACAATCAGAGGAGGCTATGTACAGGATATTACCAATTATGGTAAAGGCGATTTCATCCGGCCAAGTCGCACTGCTATTGACCGTTTTCTGATTCGTGTAGCGCATGAATGGCAATTCTCAAAACTGGCTGTTCATATAGGTACTGAAGCTGCCCATGTGATAGCACATGTTGACGGCTATGATAAAAGTAAAATCTCAGAAAACAGAATGGATGTTTTTGCATGGCTAAGGTATCAGGTATCATCCAAGTTTCTCACTACACTTAATTTCAGACATGCCTTTATCAAGAGCTTTGACCCTCCTTTAGCTCCTGCCTTAGGGCTTGAATATCAAATTGCTAAATCTGTTAAATTGACAGCTAACCTTTCCCGCAGTTACCGAATCCCTACAATGAATGAACGTTACTGGTCTGAATTAGGCGACCCTGATTTACGACCGGAAGACGGATTTAACAAAGAACTGGGTATAAACTGGAATCAGACCAAAAATGATTTCAGTTTCAGTTCTTCACTGAATGTGTATCATAACCTGATTGAAAACTGGGTTTACTGGAATCCGGAACTGGCATACAGGGTGCAGAATTTGCAGCAGGTATTAGCTAAAGGAATAGAGTTTACATATAAGATAAATTATGAATACGGCAGAACTTCTTCAGGACTGACAGCGCAATATGCGCTTACGCATTCATCGCAGCAAAAGGCTTATGACGTTTTCTCAGCCGAGGTAATAGGCAAACAATTGATTTATATTCCAAAGCATAATTTTACTGCAAATCTTTTCTTTCAGACCTCCTCATCAGGCAAAGCTGGCTTATTTAAAAACCACCGAATGCCATTCCGTGCTACGCTCCAATGGCAAGCCAACAGCCGCAGGTACTATACTTTCGACAACTCCAAATGGCTGGACGGACAACAGATTTTTAATGTAATAATAGAAAACGGATTACGCTGGAAACACATAGAAGGAATAGTTTTTCTTCAGATTAGTAATGTTTTCGACGAACTATACCTGAACTCCAAACGTAATGCCATGCCGGGCAGAAATTACGCCATCAACTTAGTGTTTAACATAAATAAATAATACAATGAATTTTAAAAAATTACTACTATCCGGTTTTGTTTCCATCATACTTTTTTCCTGCGAAAAAAACGAAACCGAGCCTGCACAACCTTATGACACTGGCGTTATCGTTGTTAACGGAGGGAACTTCTTAGATAATAACGGCTCTTTATCATTAATTGACCGCAGTTCAAAAACTGCCTTATTAGACATTTTTCAAAAGGAAAATAGCCGTTCTATTACAGGAGGTATAGCAGATTATGCAGAAATAGATAGCAAAGGAATTATTCTGGTCGATAACTCCACAGAAGGACAGG
>CALRLS020000607.1:0-3201 GCA_943368815.1 Cyanobium sp. NIES-981 | reverse complement strand
ATATTCACTTGCTTTTACTAATTCGCCTAATACTACAGAAGTAATTGCCAAGCTCTCAAAAATGATGCGCTATATGCTCTATGATTCCAATCATGTCAAAGTGCCCCTGGATAAAGAGATTGAATACATAGAAAACTATATAAGCCTTGAAAAACTCCGTTTAAATCATAATATCCCGATAGATTTTGAAGTAAAAGGGAATACAAATCAGGTAATGATAGTACCTTTGGTATTGATTACTTTCTTAGAAAATGCTTTTAAACATGGTGTAAATGGTAATGATCCGCATTCGTGGGTTAAAATATTACTCCAAATTGATGGTAAAACCTGTACCTATACCGTTGAAAACAGTACACTGACTTCAATGAATGGCAATGTTCGTGAGAGTTCAGGAATAGGTTTAAAGAACCTTAAAAGACGCCTTGAGTTAAGCTATCCGGATGGATATGAACTGAAAGTAGAAAATAAAGATAACAAGCATAGTATTCAGTTAAAGTTAGATTTGTGATGAACATCAGATGTATAATTGTTGAGGATGAACCCTTAGCCCGAAACCTGTTAGAGCAATATATACAAAAAGTACCGAATCTGGATTTAGTACAATCATTCTCTAATCCGCTTGAAGCATTAGATTTCTTACACAATAATACAGTTGATGTACTTATTTCTGATATTCAGATGCCTGAATTGACGGGAATAAGTTTATTGAAATTACTACCTTTTAAACCACTTATTATTCTGACGACAGCTTATCCGGAATATGCTTTGGAAGGGTATGAGCTGAACGTAATGGATTATCTTTTAAAGCCCATTACCTTTGAAAGATTCTTACAGGCAATTGAAAAAGCTAATAGTAGATTGCTGGTTATCAGACAAGCCACCGTTCAGGAAACAAACCCGGCCAAGCCTTTTATTTTTGTAAAAGACCGTTCCAAATTAGTAAAAGTTAAGCTGGAAGATATTGTTTATGTAGAGGGGCTAAAAGACTATATTATTATCTATACTAAAGATAAAAGAATTGTTCCTTTACAAACCCTTAAATCTTTCGAGAACCAATTACCCGCCAATCAGTTTATCCGTATCCATAATTCTTATATCGTTTCCTTTGATGCCATCGAAGCTATTGATAAAGAAAAAGTTCAGATTATCCCTATCACTTATCAGACAGGTACTCCGGCGAAAAACTTTCTGCCAATCAGTGATACCTACCGTAAAGCCTTCAAGGAATTTATTGAGCTCAGATCCCATTAATTCGCTGGGAACGATTGTTTTAAAGGCTTGTAGAATCCGGAACAGGAAAGTTCCTTTTGCTCCTTATTGAATCTAATCTGGCAGCATTTCTGGCTCTTATTTCCTCTTGTGTGGCACTAAGCAGGCTAACCAGATACTTCACATCATCAGTCTGAATAAAATCAGGATTCTTTTGTACCGCTTCGTAGTTTTCCTGTTCACTGTGTGCATCCCATACTGCTATTCTTATACCCTCATTATGGGCCATTTCTACCTGGGCTGGTGAAATCTGATTATTTGAGATTGTAATACCATAAAAACCTGATTCTTTGGCAATACTTAGACCCTCTTCAAAATTTTCAGGATAAATAAACAGGCGGTATCTGCTCCGCTTAGCCTGTAAAACCTTCAGAAATTCCTTATCTCCTGATTCTATACAGATTTTCCTCTCTAAACCATATTTTTCGGCAATTGCAATAATTGCCTCTGCAAATTGGTTAAAATAAGATTCGTCATCATTTGTTTCTCTATATAGCTTGCAATCAAAAGTAAACCGGTAGTCTGATACATTAGTTATATTTTTGAATAACTCTTCCAATGAAACCACAGCATAACTCATATAGGGGGTTTCGTTATAATGCCCGTTTTTGATTTGTTCCCAGGTCATAGAATTTACCACTCCCTTTAAATTTGTCTTGGCAGATAGATCATAATCGTGAAAGGCTACTAGTACCCCATCCTTTGTCATCTGTATATCCATCTCGCTCCCGTCAGTACCAAGGTGTATACAATTAGAGATAGATTCGAATGAATTCATAGGATAAGTAGAGGCGATTCCCATTCCTCCGTGACCGAGCACCGTGATTATATCACGATTGAGGTTATCTACTTCAAAAATAATTATTTCCTCTTCGCAGGAAGTAAAGACAAACAACGAAAAAATTGTGAGGATTCTATTCATAAAACTCAAAGTTTAAAATGAGTAACCTATCGACATACCAAACCAATGCTTATAAGGCCGGCTTGACGAAATAATAGGACTATAATTTACTCTGAACACTAATCCACGGCTACTTTTCTGGTATCTATACCCGATAGTAAGGTTAGAACTCAGATTATTTGTTCTTTCTACTTCAAAATCATAGGGGCTTGCGCCAACTATACTTGTAAACGTTTGCCCAACGCCGACTTCTATATGATGTGTTTTGCCATAATAGGCATTGACAGAAAAAGGTATTGTTATATCCGGATTCAGGTTTGTTTCAAAGTCTCTCAACCGATAAGTACCTACACCCAACCTTACACCAATATGTAGTTTTTTTTGCTGTAAAAGCAGTCGTTCATAATTGACAGACCCGTAGCCTCCCATACCGAGAGCCTCGATATATATTGAGTTAAGCGCACGGTCTTTAGTCAATACTTGTGCCGATGTGGTTTCATAAGAAAAGCATAACAGACATACTACTGTGGGAATTAGCCTGGGTTTCATGTAATACGCTTATGATATGATGATGAAATACTTTCATTTAGCAATCATAATAGGTGTAGTATATCCGAAAGACGAGCTAAAGAATGCTTTGGTTGCAACAATAAATTTTTCGCAAGAAAAGTTATAGTATGGTTTAAGCTTCATAAAATGATTATCCCACGATTGAGATTCATGAAAAAAGTTTAATTTTGTATTATCAAAAACATTTTACCTATGCTTAATTCACAAAAGACATCGAAATTCGGCCTGAGCCTGATATGCTTCTTCTTATTATCTGTTGTATATGCTCAGGCACAGTACTCTCCAGGATACGGTCGTGGCTATGGTAGCGGAGGTCTTGGTGGTGGATTGAACAGATATGGTAGCGAGTTTGATAATCCTAAGCCTAAAGCTCCCTTAGACCCGGACGAACTGGCTAAAGAAGAAACAAAATGGATGGTAAAGAAGCTTAAGCTGACTGATGAACAGGAAATTCTTGTATC
>CALRLS020000606.1:0-3202 GCA_943368815.1 Cyanobium sp. NIES-981 | reverse complement strand
AAAAATACAATTCTACTATTCTCCCCATGCATTTATAGTTTTGTTTCATCATACCCTGTTCCGTATATGACAATGAATATTATGTTATTTTTTTGGATTAAAAAAAGATTTTACTGTCTATTTTTGACAAGACACCTCCAAAAACTATCGGTTTCGTTTTCGGAAACGTTTCCGATAGTTCAGTCAAACTTGTAATATTTATAAATTGTTTGTAAATCGTCATATATCTTCGCCAAAGCCACCAGGATTTCAAAAGAAGATTGAGTATGCATGAATATTAAAAAAATCTAATTTCTGATGACACCATGTATTAAGTGCGGCGATGTAGAAAATATAGTGCGCTCGGGTTTTATCCGGGGCAAACAGCGTATGTATTGCAAAGCCTGTAATCTATACTTTACTATTTCCTCAGATAATCAGTCTTCTAATAAGAAGCCTCACCAGACAACTATCATCGACATAGCAAAAGTGCTGGGTATATCGCCTTCTACAGTATCTAGGGCCTTGAACAATAGTTCTGAAATCAATGAAAATACACGAGCGGAGATTCTTAGAGTTGCTAACGAATTGGATTATCGCCCGAATTTTCTGGCGCAGAGTCTCAACAGAGGTGAAACACATACTATCGGAGTGATAATACCTGATATTCAAAGACCATTTTTTGCAGGGGTAGTGGCCGGAATCCAGAAAGTGGCTACCGAGGCAGGTTATAGGGTAATGATTTGCCAGTCGAATGAATCGCACCACACGGAAACACTTAATGTGCAGGCGCTGGTAACCAGCCGGGTAGACGGATTGCTGATAAGCCATTCGAAAGAAACTACTTCTTTTGAACATGTAAAACTACAGTTAAAAAAGGGTTTGCCGATTGTCCATTTCGACAGGGTATGCAATGAGGTAGATACGGCAAAAGTAGTTCAGGAAGATTTTCTCGGTGGTTTTACATTAACCGAACATCTGATTACGCAAGGCTACCGACGGATTGCAGTTTTTGCAGGCCCTACAGATTTGCTGATAAGTAAAGCCCGCATTGACGGCTATAGAGCAGCCCATGAAAAATATGGCATGGTGGTCGATGAAGATTTGATTTACCCGAGTAGTTTTGGGAAAGATGAAGCTGCTAAGGCCCTGGAATACTGGCTAAGCCTGCCCGAAAGACCCGACGGGATTTTCACGATTCACTATGCCAATGGTATTGAAATGATAATGGCTTTGAAAGAAAAGGGTATCAGTGTGCCGGATGAAATCGGAATTGTTGCTTTCGGGGATGAATTAATCGCTGCTTTGATAGAACCTTCACTAACCGTTTTTCATCAGTTTCCGTTTACTATCGGCGAAACAGCTGCAAGCGTATTGATTGAAAACATTATCAATAAAGATTCTTTTGAACCTTACACTAAAGTAATCAATGGAGAGCTAATTATCAGGAAATCATCTTTGAAGAAAGGGTAGTTTTAGGATTTGGAAGAACACAAAATTATCTCTTTATAATAATACCAATTCAAATTAAGGTGATTCTAAAATTTTAGGTGATTATTTATTGATTTGAAGATAATTTTAAATCACTCATGTCATTGGGGCTGTTAAAGAAGTTCCATAGGGTCATCCACAACTCTGAAGTTCTCGTTAAAACTATTAATGAACAACATATCCTGCTCACTGATTTCAAAATCAAAAACAGCAAAGTTTTCTTTAATTCTTTCCGGATTTGAAGATTTAGGTATAGTAGAAACACCGATTTGTAAAGCCCAGCGCAGAATAATTTGTGCCGGTGTTTTCTGATATTTCTCAGCCATGCTCAATAATTTCGGGTCAGACATCCGCTGGCCTCTCACTAAAGGCGAATAGGCCTGCACCTGAATCTTTCTTTCACGGCAATGATTCAATAAATCTTCCAGATATAAATAAGGACTGAATTCTACCTGATTAACCATAGGTACTTCTGTGGCTTCAAGGCTTAATTCGTCCAGGAATGGAATCAGATAATTAGCTACTCCTATGGCTCGTACCCTACCCTCATGATATAATCTTTCGAGTGCCTTCCAAGTGAACTTCCGGGTGAATTTAATCGGCCAATGTACCATATAGAGGTCTACATAATCCAGGTTTAGTTTCTGTAGACTTGCATCAAATGCTTTGAGGGTTTTCTCATAGCCCTGGTCTGCATTATTGACTTTGGTTGTGATGAAGAGGTCTTTACGGTCGATACTGCTTTGATTCACGGCATTACCGATTTCGGTTTCGTTGCGATACATGCTTGCAGTATCAATCAATCGATAACCTGTTTCTAAAGCGCATAGGACCGCCTGTTCAGCCTCTTGCTTGTACATATCGTATACGCCAAGTCCCAGCAAAGGCATTTGAACACCATTACTGAGACTTGTCATTAGTTGTTGATTCTGCATATTTACCAGTTCTTCAATCCTAAAAGTTTTTCACCTAATTCGTTTAATTCAGCCACCTCATATTTTGTTTGTTCCCAATTGCGAGGATCACCCGGAAAAGCATATCCTTCCGGAGCAATCCGGTTTTTCCATGAATTAATACGCCATTGCCGAAGGCCTTCGTTATCTTCTTCGGCGGGCATCATTGAGATATACTGTGCAATACGCACTTTGTCTTCCGAGCGGTTTGGTCTGATACCGTGCGGCTGGCTGCTATTAAATATCATCAAATCACCTGCTTCCAGTTTTACTTTTACAAACTTGTCTTCAAAGCCTGTGGTATCCGGCTTAAAATGATTTCTGTCTTCCGGTTGCGTCAGTTTCCAGGTATCATAGGTACGGAATAACTCCGGAATACATTGAAAACCACCCATATTCTCATCTGTCTGGTCTGCCAGAGCCAATACACCCTGTACATTCTGGGGTTTGGTTTCAGGGTCATAGTCCCAGTGAATGAAACCTTTGAACTGGTCTTGTGGACGTAGCGGGAAATTCAGATTGGCCCTGTCTATTGTTACCCAGAGTTTTTCAGTGCCCCATATATCAACAAAAGCATCGTATACCCTATGCATTTGTCGGTTGTTCCAAAGATATTGATTATTATATACTTCTACCATACCGCTGCCTGTCAATTCTTTCATTTGCATTTCGGCCCGGGGTGGAGTATACCATGTTTCACGGTTCGTAGGGTCTTTTTCTTCAAATTCCCAGATAAATTTAGCGGTCTCCAAAGCCTGCTCTCTAGGAACTGCATTTTT
>CALRLS020000605.1:0-3213 GCA_943368815.1 Cyanobium sp. NIES-981 | reverse complement strand
CGTCTAATTATTGAGTCCGTAACTCTGCTACGCACTCAATAATTCGCCTCATCTGAGCAAAAATTAGCTCATTCTCGTCTTAAAATTAAAAGTCTAAACAGGTTCATTTTGTAAGGTTGAATAAATGGTTCATATCTATTTACATCCCTCGCCACTCACGAAGTAGCTGGTGCCTCTCTGCTCAAATCTTGCATTCACTGTTCTGCAAATCAATTCAAGTTGTGTGTTTAGTGGCAGATCGTTCAGGTCGGCTGTAAAGGCACATTGGTTGAGGTCCTGATTCTCCACAATTATTTCAATGCCGTATACGTTTTTTAATTTTTGCAATACGAGTGGCAGTGGTGCATCTTCAAATACAAAATCTATCTTGTCTACCAGTGGTGTCAATACAATCGGGTTTTCAACAATACCAGGTGTTATGCGCTTAGAGTTTTTATCGAATACCACTTTCTGGTTTGGTGTCAGAATCACCCCGTTCTTTTTATCAGATGCTTTCTCTGTCATTTCATATACTGATACCCTGCCCGATGTAACCGATACCTCAATCGCTTTTGAATTATCATAAGATTTCACGTTGAAACTCGTACCTAATACCTCTGTCACGAGGTCTCCGGTATGCACTATAAAGGGTGCATTAGGGTTTCTTTTTACTTTAAAAAAGGCTTCTCCTTTCAGATAAACATTACGGCTTTCTTTGCCGAAATGCTTCGGATAACTGATGCTGCTGTTCTTTTTTAGTCTTACAACCGTGCCATCTTCCATTTTTACTTCACTGTCGCTGTCTGAAGTATTCTTTACTTCAATATCACTGCGCTGTTCGGCTGTTGAAGTCTCGGCCAGCTCTGACTTTTCTTCGTTTTTTGTCAAAAGAAAAATATTGGCCAGACCGATGATAAGCATTGCGGCAATTCCCCATTTCAGAATTGTAAATCCTTTGCGTGAATCGCCTGTTTCTTCATCATCATAGGTACCAATGGTGTTATTGTATATTCTGTTCCAGAGACGCTTTCTGATTGCCTCTTTTTCTTCAGAATTCAATAATACCCGACTGCTCTTTAACATATTTTCCTGCCAGTCCCATATCAGTTTTTCTTCTTCGGGATTGCATTCACCTGCTAAATATTTTTCTAATAGTTTGTCAAATTCATGCTGGTTCATAGACCTTTGGCCGTAGATAACGGCATCTTTAATTTTAAACAAAAATTAATTATCGGTATGATAAGCTCTGAGTTGTTCTTTTAATACTTTCAGGGTTTTGGTCAGGTGGTATTCGACGGCCTTTTCTGAAAGATTCATCCTGCTGGCGATGTCTTTAACCGACTGATTTTCAAAACGACTTAGTTTAAAAATTTCACAGCTTTTTTCTGGTAGCTTTTTCATTGCTTCTTCTACTGCTTTTGATAAATCAGTAAAATGTATGATTTCGTCTGTTGAGTATGATTGTTGTATCTGGTTGAAAATGAGATACTCCTGAAATTTCCTCTGTGTAATTTGCGACTTGATATAATTGGTTGATAAATGCTTTATAGAAACCACTAAATATGAACTCAGGTGCCTGATAACACTTACCTGCCGACGGTTCCAGAGACTTTCAAATAAATCGTGCACTAATTCTTCTGCTTCTTCTTTGGTACCGATTTCATGGTAGGCAACGCCAAACAATTTGTACCAATACCGATTATAAATTTCTTCAAAAGCGGTTTCATTATCGCTTTTCAGGAAATCAACCAATTCTTCATCACTTAGTTTCTGGTACTTCATTATAGATAGGTTAGTTTTCAAATGCATGAATTCTTAATATACATAGTCAATAAAGTCGACAAAATCCCTAAATCATTTTAAATATTCTTCGAAAAATACAAACAAAAACGGTTTAGCGGATTCTCAGTATTCTGAACTTTCAGGAGAAAAGTATCAAAAAAACAGGCGAACGGAAACGTATAGATGCTAAAAATCAAAGACTTAGGTCATGTCAGAATCGTATTGATTAAAGCAGACGGGTATTTTTAAAAAAATTTAATAATTCTTCATATAGTCCTATTCTATCATGCCGGAATAAAATATTCCGATAACATTATTGGACTGAAATCATCAAGTACGATTATGTTTAAAAACTTTTCGGGGATTGAGAACGCTGGAAAATTTACCGGGTGAGGTTAATCAGGTTTCATGAGTTTTACTAATAACAAATTTGACAAATATTCTCAGAGATTAAAAAGCAATTAATACTTTTTTTAAAAATATATTTTCTCCTGCATAAAATGTCCCTTATTTCGTATCTGAATCAGGCCGGATTGCGGCCATTATTTATTTATCTATTGACAGACTACATGACCACTTCCACTACGGATGATTTACCTGTACAGAAAAAATTACGCAAGGCACGCATTTCCACTTTATTTATATTTCTCGTTTGCGGCATAGGTTTAGCTACCTGGGTGCCAATGGTGCCGCTCGCAAAAATCCGGCTGGGCTTGAATGATGCCGAGCTGGGCTTTATATTGCTCTGCCTCGGGGCAGGCGCCATGACCATCATGCCTTTTACAGGCTCACTCATTAATAAGTTTGGAAGCAGGTTGATTATGCTCATATCAGCGCTGATGATTGCAGCAGTATTGCCCTTACTTTTGTTTGCAGGCACCAGTATTGGTTTAGCCATATCATTATATCTGTTTGGTGTGGCTATCGGCGCTATTGATGTGTCGATGAATGCGCAGGCGGTTTTGATACAGGAGCGAACGGGTAAATATATTATGTCTTCGTTTCATGGTTTGTTCAGCGTAGGGGGTCTGATCGGGTCTTTGGGTCTAGGCTTTTTTCTGGGATTAGGCCTTTCTTCCACCTGGGCTATTTTCTCCATTTCTGCCCTCCTGGTGCTTATTTCACTTAGTCAATACACTAACCTGTTGCCGCATTCAGAAGAGAAAAAAGTTGATACTGCAACGCTTATTATTCCGAAAGGCAGGGTGTTGATTCTGGGCCTGATGTGCTTTGTGGCATTTTTAGCAGAAGGCGCAATCCTCGACTGGAGTGCTGTATTTCTTCAATTTCACCGCAATTTCACTGAAACTACCTCTGGTATCGGTTTTGCCGCTTTTTCGGTAGCAATGGCTGTGATGCGCATATCCGGCGATAAAATCATTCATCGCTTTAGCTCACAAAAGGTGGTATTATACGGGTCTGTCATTGCCGCTATCGGTATTTTATCAGCTG
>CALRLS020000604.1:0-3235 GCA_943368815.1 Cyanobium sp. NIES-981 | reverse complement strand
GTAGGTAGCCGTTGCGAGGTTATTTACCGACTGCCGATAAGCCATAAAATCCAGGTCAGTAATATCTTTCGGAAATCCATTGGTAATAATAATATCGCGCATACCATCATTATCAAAATCCACCACCATCGGCGTCCAGCTCCAGTCTGTTTGAGCTACCCCCGACAATAAGCCGATTTCACTGAAAATAGGTTTGCCTGTAAGAGGGTTTTTACCCTGATTTACCTGCAGTGTATTGCGTGGATATTGATAAATATAATTGAATTTATCGTTGTTCTGGAAAGTCTGATAATTATTGGCCATTGTCATCATTTTCTTCCGCTTATTGCTGAATGGCATCATATCCACCGCTATTATATCTACCAGACCATCATTATTAATATCTGACACTTCATTACCCATCGCCGAATACGAAGTATGTTTGAAATAGTCGCGTGCTTCTTCTACAAAGCCAATGTGTTTACCGTCTCTGTGCACATTAATGTAAAGCAGGTCATTTGTCAGAAAGTCATTAGTAACATAAATGTCTTTCCAGCCATCCTGATTAATATCTGTAATGTTTACTCCTAGTCCGAATCCTTCTACCAGAATACCTTCTTCTTTGGACACATTCGTGAAATACGGGTGTTTTTTTGTTTCGTCCCAATCATTACGGTAAAGCCTGTGTGTGCGTGGAGAAGAACCGTCTTTAAGTGTAGGACGATACATATTCGGGATATTGACGTCTTGCATCTCATTGACTAATACATAGAGATCCAGGTCTCCATCATTATCATAATCAAAAAAGACCGAGTTGGTAGCATGTGTAGTATCTGCAATGCCATAGTCTGCCGCCATTTCCTTGAACGACGGAATACCATTCCGTCCAACGCCCTGGTTTACATATAATATATTTGCTCTCTGGCTGGCTACTTTTTTAACAGAAGCCGATATATAAATATCCAGAAGATTATCATTATTAATATCTACTACAGATACCCCATTACACCACCGCCCCTCTCCACTTACATTGGCTTGCGATGTAACATCGGTAAACTTAAGTTCATTATCCTTGTCGGTTCCCTGATTCAGGTAAAGTTTATTAGGCACCTGATTTCCGGTGAAGTACACATCTACTTTATTATCATTATTAAAGTCACCCATAGCTACACCACCGCCATTATAGACATACTCAAACGCCACAATATTCATGGTATCGTTTTCTGTAATTCTATTAGAAAACTGAATGCCTGTTTGGTCAGATGGTAATTTCGTAAAGACAGTTTCTGTTTTTTTCCCACAGGAGAAAAGTAAAGGAATCAGAAATAACAATAAGAACTTTCTGGGTTGGGGATAAGCGAAATTAGGTTTCATTGGTAAAAAAATAGGTAGGTTCTTAAAAAAAACAGAGATGGTAAAATTACCATCTCTGTAAAATTAAACTTTTTTTCTAAAACAATAACTCTAAAATTATTTATAAGCCGGGTCTTGCTCCAAAGTTGCCTTACCATCTTTCTCAGATCTATCAATAGCTTCCTGAGGAATAGGGTAGAATTCGTTTTTACCTTTTACGAATCTTGCACCTTTTTTATAGACACGCTTAGTTGATTCTACTTCGTTGTATTTATTCAATACATCGGCTGCAATACCCCATCTTGAAAGGTCAAAGAAACGGTGACCTTCCATACCGAACTCCAGACGAGTTTCGAAACGTACGGCTTTACGTGCAGCTTCTTTGCTTGTCCAAGGCGCTGTATAATTTTTGATTACATAGTTCGCCGCCGGAACAGGATTGCCCTGTGCATCAAATACTAATGTATATGCATCACGAGTTGAACCCTGAACTGCTTTTTGAACAAATCCTGCCGGATTAGCTGCGCGGGTTCTGATCATATTAACCAGTTCTCTTGCTTTTTCAAGACTTCCGACTTCAACCTCACACTCAGCCAACCAAAGCAAAATCATATCATAGCGCAATAAGCGGTAGTTGTTGCTGGTTAAGTTACCCCAACCGTTTACACCTGTAAATGCTTTAGACGGGATATGTTTTCTTGGTGAATACGGCCCGGCATAAGTCTGGTCACGAATAAAGTCTACATTATGAATTTTGTAGTCGATAAACAAGATACCACGACGGCCAACTGTATGGTCTAAGCGAGGATCTAACATACCTTCATAAGGAGTGTATGGGTCTTCCAGTTTCAGACCCTGGTCATTTTTCACATCAGAATCATTGAAAGTATCAATAAGTGGTAAACCATCTGCTCCAGTTTTGAAAGCATTCACAAGGTTTTGTGAAGGCTGATAGAAACCGCAACATCCCCATGGAGAAGCATAAGGGTGAGCTAAACCTACCCCCTGGTTAGCGGCATCACCTGTAGCGCTTGAAGAAGCAAACTGAACTTCAAAAATAGATTCAGCATTGTTACGGGTGCTTGCATCAAAGTTATCTCTGTAAAGATCAACCAGTCTGTATTTACCGCTATTAACGATTTCTTCTAAGATTGCTTTAGCCGCAGTTAATTTAGCTGCGTTAGGCGCACCAGTGTTTACATCGAATCCCTGGAACATCAAAGCTTTAGCCTGAAGACCTTTTGCTGCCCATTTAGTAGGACGACCTACCTGAGCCTGAGTAGCAGGTAAAACTGCTGCAGCATCTGCAAGGTCTTTCTCAATCTTAGCCCATGCCTGTGGATCAACAGGAACCTTTGTGCTTTCAAGATTATCCAGATTAAAAATAGCATCGTCAATGTAAGGAATATTCTTCCACATTTTCTTTGCTTCAAGATGGAATAGAGCTCTAAGGAATTTAGCTTCAGCAAGAATCTGTGCTCTTCTTGCTTCGCTGATATCTTTTACATCTTTCAATGTATTGATAACGTCGTTTGTACGGGCTACGCCTTTAAATAAGCCTCTCCATTTATTTTTAATATGGTTGTTGGTAGGCTGAAAATCCCATTTTTCAAGGAATGATTCTTCCGGTTGGTCACCTGCGTCAGTTCCTTTATAGGCATCGTCTGAAGGTACTCCACCAAAAACCCAGTTATGAATATCATTCATCCAGGCATCTTGTCCGTCCAGACCAGTTCCATCAATCATTGCATAGGCTCCCAATAGTACACCTTCTACTCCTTTGGCAGTTTTTAATGAAGTAGGGCTATACTGGGCTTGCGGTTCACGGGTCAGGAATTCATCACTACATCCGATTGCAATACCAACTGTGAGTCCCGTAGCCAAAAATATTTTAACAATATTG
>CALRLS020000603.1:0-3249 GCA_943368815.1 Cyanobium sp. NIES-981 | reverse complement strand
ATCAATCAGGGTAAGCACCACGATTTTTCATTTAATTTTTCATATAGCACAGGGCGTCCATTCACCATGCCTGAAGGTTTTATTATTTATCAGGGCACAAGCTATCCATACTATGGCGTTCGTAATAATGCACGTCTTCCGGACTACCACCGTCTCGATTTTGCCTGGAATATCTATCAGCCAGGTATGAAAGACAAACGTTTTAAAGGTAACTGGACATTTACGGTATTTAATCTCTATGGTAAGAAAAACGCCTACTCAGTATTTATCCGTACTCAGGGCACTGCTGTTTCGGCTTATAAACTGGTAGTCTTTGGAGCGCCAATTGTGTCTTTATCTTATAATTTCAGGTTTATGTAAAATATTATCATACGCAATACCTAAAAAGTCCTCCCCGAAAGAGGACTTTTTTCATTGTAACGCAACCCATAGTCAAATATCTGCATCTACTAAGAAATGAACAATTTTAATCTTCTCTCAAATTATGAAAAAGCTTCAATTATTATCACTCGCTCTTGTTCTATTCAGTTCGAATCTGGTTTTAGCCCAAAGCCTGGAATCGAATACCCAATGGCTTAGTAACCATTTAGACCAATTAGTGAAAGAAGAAAAAGGCAAAAACCTGAATGTAAACGGCAAAGAAAGTGTGCCGACCTTTAAATTTAAAGGTTGCCAGATGAATATGAATATTGATTCAAGAGATTCGGATGTTAATTTTGGAATGACCATCTCCTGGTTATTGAAAGATGTACAAAAGGTTTCGTATGCCCGTGAAAAAGACGGTAATTACGAATTAAAAATGCAAGTGCCTGCAGATAGAATGAAAATGAAGTTAGGATTCGGCAATGATAATGCATTAAGCGGCTCGTTTAATCTGAAAGATAATGATAGCGACAGCAAAAATACCTTTACACTCCATACGAAAGATGAAAACCTTGTAAAAGAAGTAGTACAGAAATTTGAAGATTCAGTAAGGATGTGTAAAAATACAAGATAATATTGAGGGGCTTCGGCCCCTTTTCTTTTAAAAATCCAGATAAGGTTCTATCTTCTGAATGGTAGTTTCATCAATAATTTTTATCTGTTTTAAATCTTCTATCGACTTAAAATTGCCATGCTGCTCACGGTACGCAATAATTGCCCTCGCTTGCGCAAACTTCAGGTAGGGATGTCTTAGTTCTGCAATTGATAGTTGATTGATTTTTAATTTCTTAATATTGCCGCTTACATATCCATACTTCAGTAGTTCATCTGCTGTTTCAATAGGTAAACCATAGGTTTCCCGTATTTGCTCCGCATTGGCAAAGCCGCCTAATATATCTCTGAATTTGACAATTCGTTTGGCATAACCGGAACCAATCCCTCGTATCAGTTTTAATTGTGTAGTGTCTGCCGTATTCAGGTCAAACTTAGCAAGAGTTTCCGTTTTTTTTGGTGTTGAAACAACTGGTTTTTCGACCGAAACCGGTTGAGCAATAATTTCAGCCTGTGGGGTATTAACAGAGGCATCTTCTACTGATGGAAGTGTAATATAAGGTTCCAGTCTCTCATAAGTTTCCGGATAAAGACCATATATTTTGGCCAAATCTTCTTTTTTTCTAAACTTCCCTCCTTTGCTTCGGTATTTCTCTATACGCTCGGCTATGAATTTAGGCAAGCCCAATTCCTGCAATTGAGCAACAGTAGCAGTATTAGGGTCGAAATTGAAGTGTACGTATGTTTTAGCCTTGGCATCAGTAAAACTTGATTTGTATTGACGGTTCTTATTATACTCTTTAGTCTGATTATCCACAGCAACTGTCAGGCTATCAAGCATTTTTGGTGAAGAAATAACCAGATTCTGTTGTTTCTGGCTAAAAAAATAGTCTGCTCCCCACATAACAATGAGCACACCGATAATGATACCAAAAGCAGATACAACTCCCTTTGCTTCGTTGGAAGTCATGCTTAAAGAAGTCCGGATAAATTTCAGTATTCGGTTCATAAATATTTGTCACATACTAATTACTCAAAAATAACAAGATAGTTCATAAATTTGCGAGGTTTTCGCTAATTTTGTGAGCAAAATAATATTTTCCAATGAAAGTACGGTCACTCCAGTTAAAATATATTGGTGTTTTTGAAGATGAAACTATTTCTTTTCCTGAAAAGAAGGATAAAGATATGGCTGAAATTCATATTCTTACGGGTGAGAACGGGACAGGTAAGACTACTATTTTGCAGGCTATAGCATGTGCGTTATCAACAACTAATTTTGATTATTCTTCAATTTCAAATGATTTATTATTTGCAAAGCGTTTTAGATTTGAAAATGACAAATCACTATGTATAGTTTCTACTTCAAGAGGGAGAATAGAATTACAAAAAAATGAAGATACTTTAACTACTTCTGGTATAGATAATTCTCATCCAAACGAAGAAAAAGAGAATTTTGGCATTAATAAAATCCCAGCTTTTGCCTATTCTGGATATAGATTTGTTAATAGTGATGTAAGAACAAATATCAAAGAGATTCCTAATTACAATCCTCTTATAAAAGCTTTAGACTTTAACAAAATTTATAACGAAAATGACTATTCCATAAATCAATGGCTTGCTAATACTATTTCAAAGCGAAATAATGCAAGAAATAGGAATGAGAAAGAGAAAATAAAAAAGTTTGAAGAAAATATTAAAAGTCTTGAATTTGTGATTGGTGAAATTATAAACCAAGACATTGAGTTTGTATTAAATACAGAAAATTTAAATGTAATGGTTTTAATAAAAAAAACTAATAAAGAATTTGAATTTGATGTATTACCAGATGGTCTTCGTTCTCTAATTAGTTGGATTGGCGATTTATTAATGAGAATTGATACTTTAAGGTGGAAAACGGACTTATTACTTAGCGACAAACCTATTATTTTACTTCTTGATGAAATAGAAGTGCATTTACATCCTTTATGGCAGAGAAAAATTTTACCTGTTATACAAAAACTTTTTAAAAATGCGCAAATTTTCATTACTACACACTCTCCTTTTATTGTTAATTCAGTAGATGGAGCCTATGTCCATAGACTTAAATTAATTAATAATAGTGCAAAAGTTTTGCCTTATACTATTTCTGAGAATGGTGAAAGCATAGGTACAGTTCTAAAAGATATTTTTGGAATAAATGAAGAATTTGGTTCAGATGTGCAAGATGATTTAGAGGAGTTCCAAGTGCTTAGAGATGAGATATTAGGAGGAAGAAGTGAAAAAAAAGGAGAT
>CALRLS020000602.1:0-3263 GCA_943368815.1 Cyanobium sp. NIES-981 | reverse complement strand
TTTCCCCGGCTTTCTTTTATCAGGGAAAATTGTCATCACCAAATACAATTAACAAACTGACTAATTTTTCCATTACGGCTTAATATTTAGCCAAACGACGATACAAAATCACCCCCTCACTACTTCTTATCAAAAAACCTATACCCATTAAGAATTATTAATTTTCAGGACTAAAAACACAAGCAGGCATATTCTATCATTTCTATGTTTAAAAGTATAACTGAAAACCAATAAAGCTACCATATCTACAATTAAACTCTTGGCTTGAATTAGCTTAAAATTGTACAGTAAAAGTTTTGAAATGCCAAAATGAAAGTGTCATGCAGAAACGTTATGAATAATAAAATATCAATTGTAAGAAATTTTTGTCCAAACATTTCTAAATATGCCTTATAATAAATATTTTTGTTTGATTCTAGTTTTATTGTGAACTACAAAGAGTATTAAAAAATAAATACCTATATGAAAATTCTTTCGATCGTACTTTTAGTTGTAGGAGCTTTTTTATTGATACATGCCATAGCCATGGACGTTTCTATTAGTACGTCTGTAGGCAGAATAAACAATATTGGCTTGATGAATGAAAGACAAAACTATATGATAGGAGCAGGGGTATTGTTAATTTGTGGTTTTATAGGATTGGTTTTTTTTAAGAATTCTTCTAAAAAAACAATCAATTACAAGCATAAGGAATTCGAAGAGCAAGCAAAAAAAGCAGAGTTTAAAGGCCAGATAAAAGAAGCCTTAGACTTATATCTCGATGCTTTATATCATCTTGAAAATGATTACCCTAATCTTAGTAAAATTAACGAAGAAGCAAGATTGAAAAAAGTAGTGGAATTAAAAGCAAAAATTGATGAGCTAAAATTAAAAGCATCAATTTGATTTCTTTTAATACCATTGAATTCGTTTTATATTTTCCTTTAGAACAATTCTTTTAGTCATCCA
The DNA here is from genome assembly GCA_943368815.1 of Cyanobium sp. NIES-981. GTDB lineage: Bacteria > Bacteroidota > Bacteroidia > Cytophagales > Spirosomataceae > Emticicia. Next base: position 2,315 of record CALRLS020000602.1, on the reverse strand, counting down.
ATTAGAAATTATAATTGACTTCCTAACTCAAATTCCCATCCTTAGCGCCTTTTCTTGCGCCGTATGCGGCAATTAGCAGACCTCCGAAAAGCATTATACCTGAGATAGTCAGCAGGGTGTCTTTCTGATTTTCAATACTGTTGGTGCTTATCGATACATCTGATGCATTGATAGTAAGAGCAAAATAGCCTAATCCTAAGCCCACAAGGATTAATAGCGTACCTATATGTTTCATTGACTAAAGGTAGGGCTTTTGTCGAGATATAAAAGTGTTTATGCTTTTTTAATTCAGGGTAGTATAGATGGGGTCGTTCAGGAGGGTCAATTGGAATAAGTCATTATTAGGCGCTGAATAAAAAAACAACTCTTCTTCTGCACAAAACTCAATCAGCGACTCGTAGCTCAGTAAGTTGAAACTTGGATATAATACATGCAGTAAATCACCGGCATGGTTAATGCCCGTAAAATGATTAAGCAGATTGTTATCACTTAATTTATCCATAATATTATCTACTTGTTGCTCTGACATGCCTTTGTTATTTGTTGTTGCGCAAAGGTAGGGATAAATGTGGTGTTTAGTGGTTTTTTGGGTGTTTGAATTTTGTTTTGGGATGTGAGAAGTGATTCAGCATTTATTTAAACAGTTGCCCCAATGGAATTGCCCCAACGGAGTTGCCCCAATGGAATTGCCCTAATGAATTGACTCATTAAATTAAGAGCTTGGGAATATAGGTCGTAGCGTCAGACTTTTTTAATCTGCATTTTTAATTCAAAGAATCAAACGTATTTATCTGTAGGCAATAGCTTTAATCAATTTTATTCCATTAAGCTCCTCGACCTCCCGAATGTTTTCTTGTGGAATAACTCCTCTTTTTATCCAATTTGAAACAACCTGTGTATCTTCAATATTGAACATCTGGCAATAACGTTTAATTGTTACAAATTCTCCAAGCAAAATGGTTTCTCCGTTAATGCTTAAAGAGTTTTGTAGGCCATCTAACTCTTTATTCGCTTTTTTAAGAAAATCAGCGATATTTTCTTTAGTTGCTAAGCGTTCTTTTACCATAATTGTATATTTTAAATGGAAGATTAATCTTCTGTTTGATTACCCTCTAATTCTTTAAGTATTCTTTTTACTCTGATAATAAAATCTAATAATTCATTGACTTCTTCTTGTCTCTCTTCAAGCTCATTTGCTTCAATAATTTCTTTGATTTTTTTTCTTTATTTTTTGATAGAGCCAGCTACAGATGCGGAGAAAAAGAACGGTTAAACCTGTGCGTGTCACCCCTATGCCCGGAAGAATAAGGGGGTGGCCTAATAACTGTGACATAGACTAACCGTGCCACGGCCATGATCGGACGTGTATAGCCGTGGCACGGTGAATCACAATTTCAAAATCTTGATATTCCTATACCAAACAGTGCTGCCCCAGTCTTGCAGGCCGATTTTTCCGGTATAGTTTCCTTTGCCGATAGGGGCATTGGCTAGTCCGCTTTTTGCTATTTTATCTTTCCATTCCTGGCCGTTCAGGTTGTGTTCCTGTACCATAAATCCATTCTGATAGACCGTCAGCTTACCTTTTTTAACAATAAAATGAATCTGATTCCATTCTCCCTGTGGATTGCTTTCACGCAGACGGGCATTGGCTACACCAAAGAAATCGCTGGCACGATGGGTGTTTTCGGCGGCTCCTTCATAAATCTTGTCGTCTATTACCTGTAGTTCCAGTCCTGTGTTGTGCATAAACTGATATTGTGGGGCTTCTTTCACGAAGAAGAAGATGCCGCTGTTGGCAAACTTGCTTACTTTCCATTCGGCTTTAAACTCAAAATCTCCTTTCACATCGTCATTTATCACAATGTCTCCGCCGTTTTTGGCTTTATTACCTGCTCTTTCAGGCACGTTTAGTTTAATAGCCCCTTGTTCAATTATCCATGCCGAACCCGGTTCTTTGCCGCCATAAGCATGCCAGCCTGTATAGTCTTTACCGTTGAAAAGCAGTTTCCAACCTGCTTTCTTTTCGTCGGCTGTGAGGGTGTTTTGTGCTTTGGTCTGCATGATTGCGAAGCTCAATAGGGCTAATAATATTACTTGTCGCTTTTTCATTTTGTTGTTTAATATTAGAGGTTGATAGATAGCAAATATAGAATTATTTTAGAATAGTAGATAGGGAGCAAGAGGAAAATTTAGAGATGCATGAATTAGTGTCAAACAAGCCGTAACACCAGCAGGATTTGCCGACATTGTTGGAATATAGATAATTTGATGGGTTGCAAAACTTTAGTTTCGGAAAAGCGAGAATCAAGAAGCAA
>CALRLS020000601.1:0-3266 GCA_943368815.1 Cyanobium sp. NIES-981 | reverse complement strand
CAAAATTCTGAATTATTCTTTACAATCGCAAATTATTTTTTCACTTTATTTTACCCTCTCCCTAAACTCCTCAAAACCACCTTTTTACTATGCTCCTGCTATGTAACGCTCAGTTTGTTCCTCATTTTTGGGACTGCAAAGGTACGGCTTTTTACAACATTTGTCAAGCACCAGCCCCAAAGTTTTTACTCACCTAAACCCTACTTTACTTATTACTAAGTACTTATAGTTCTAATTATTTTTAATGTTTATACACATTCTTGATTTTGTTATATTTATTGTCATAAATTACTATTTCATTACTCGGTATGCCTTAAAATTATCCTATTCTTTTAGAGCCAGGAATCTCTTAATGAGGATTTGTAGCCTCCAGCTTAATTAAAACTTCGCCTAAACTTAAAAATTCAAATCTTTGTTAAAAGCATACATTCATTATTATATATAATAAGAGTTTGTATACTATATAATATAGTAATACACAGATATATCTATTTAAAAGCCGTTGCATGAAAATACCTGTTAATCTGATTACCGGTTTTTTAGGAGTAGGTAAAACCACTGCTATCAAACATCTGTTGGCAAGCAAACCGCAAAACGAACGTTGGGCTGTTATTATAAATGAGTTCGGGGCTGTTTCTATTGACCATACTGCCATTGAAGAAAAAGATGGGCTTACCATTAGTGAAGTAGCGGGTGGTTGCATCTGTTGCACTGCCAATGTACCTATGCAGTTTACATTGACTAATATTTTGCGTCACCAGAAACCAGACCGTATTCTGATTGAGCCTACAGGCATGGGGCATCCTGAAAACATTCTCGATTTGCTGAGAGGTAAGTTCCTGAAAGATATATTAGAAGTAAAGGCTACTGTTTGTCTGGTTGACCCTCGTCGTTGGGAGAAAACAGATTTTCATGCACACGAAACATTTCAGGATCAGATTAACCTGGCCGATGTAATTGTGGCTAATAAAACAGATTTAGCTGGAGACGAATTAACAGAGCGGTTTACAGACTGGGCTGAGTCATTATATCCACCCAAATTATTGATAGAAAAAGTAAGCAATGGTGAAATTGATTTCAACTGGCTGAATATTGACCCTTCTCCCGGCAGAAAGGCATTGTTTTCGCATGATGTCCATGAACACCATCATGGACATGAAGAAGAATTGCCAGTACCAACTTTCGGTAATCCTGTAAAAAAAGAGAGTCATGGTTTGGGCATGTATGGTTGTGGTTGGATTTTCTCTCCTGACGAACTTTTCAATCTGCCGAAGCTTCGTCAGTTTTTCGGTACATTGCAAGGGGTAGAACGAGCTAAGGGTGTTTTCAGAACAGGCAAAGACTGGGTATTGATTAATACTGCCGATGGACAATTTACTGTACAGTATATTGCTTATCGTCGCGATAGCAGAATTGAATTAATTGCTTCTAAAAAGTCAGACTGGGATTCGTTTGAGAAGAAATTAAACGCCTGCTTAATTGAAGTTCCTGTGGCATAAAAACCTATCCTTATATACATTATATATATATTAAAGAAATTAGCTTTAAATTTGCATCTATCATTATTGATAAGTAAGCCATAACAATCCAAGATACGATAGAATAAGAACAATCAGAATTATTGAATAACCTATATGCAGAACCTGAAAATTTATAATACGCTTACGCGCCAGAAAGAAGAATTCAAACCGCTTAATCCGCCCTATATAGGAATGTATGTTTGTGGACCAACCGTCTACAATTATGTGCACCTTGGAAACGTTCGTACTTTCCTGACTTTTGATGTGCTTTTCCGTTATTTGACCGAAATAGGCTATAAGGTTCGGTACGTGAGAAATATTACAGACGTGGGTCACCTGGTAGGTGATGGCGACGAGGGAGAAGATAAAATCGGGAAAATGGCGAAGCTTGAAAAACTGGAGCCTATGGAAATTGTGCAACGATATACTAATGATTTTCATAAGGTACTCGATCAATTCAATTTCCTGCCACCAAGTATAGAACCTACTGCTACCGGGCATCTGGTTGAGCAGATTGAAGCTGTACAAACTCTAATAGACAAAGGCCTTGCTTATGAATCTAACGGCTCGGTTTATTTTGATATTAATAAATACAATAGTGAAGGGAATGATTACGGGAAATTATCAGGCAGGATTCTCGAAGACTTGCTGAATGAAACCCGTGAATTGGACGGACAATCAGAAAAACGGAATCCATTGGATTTTGCTATATGGAAAAACGCAAGTCCTGAACATATTATGCAATGGAAATCGCCATGGGGCATGGGTTTTCCGGGTTGGCATCTGGAATGTACTTGTATGAGTACTAAATATCTGGGCAAACAATTTGATATTCATGGCGGTGGTATGGATTTGAAGTTTCCGCATCATGAATGCGAAATTGCGCAGGGTGTGGGTATTACAGGTGTAGAGCCTGTTCGCTATTGGATGCACTCGAATATGTTGACGGTAAACGGGCAAAAGATGTCAAAATCATTGGGTAATTCGTTTTTACCCTCTGAACTTTTTGCAGGAAGTCACCCATTGCTTGACCAGGCATACAGTCCGATGACAGTTCGTTTCTTTATGTTGCAATCGCAATACCGTAGCACGCTCGATTTTTCGAATGATGCCCTAAGAGCCTCACAAAAAGGATACAGACGATTAATCAATGGTTTACGAATTGTGAAGACTCTGACGTTGGATATGAATGATAAGCCTTCTGAAATAATTCCGAGCGAATTGATTGATGATACAAGGGTTGGTAATGCAATTATACAGACTGTGGCTACGCCTGTGGCTGAAATAGCTATTGACGAAAAGAAAAAAATAGATATTGAAAAAACCATACAGGCTTTTTATGAGGCCATGAATGATGATTTGAATACTGCTGTTGCCATTGCACAATTGTTCAATCTGTTGAAGTATGTGAATATGATTTATATGAATCAGCTTGACCCAAGAGCTTTAGGCGAAGATACTTTTAATTTATTGAAAGAGAAGTTTGTATTATTTATGGAACAGATTCTAGGTATTAAAGAAGAAACTTCAACGCAAACCGATGGTATTCTGAATGGCATGTTGTCTTTATATAAAGAATATAAATCAAGCCAGAGATATGATAAGGTAGATGAAATCAGAACTTACTTTAAATCAAACGGTATGACTATTAAGGATATGAAGCATCGTATTGATTGGGCCTGGGAGGAGTAGATTCTTAATATTATATATGTGAAAAGGTAGCATTTTTGAAGTGCTACCTTTTTT
>CALRLS020000600.1:0-3315 GCA_943368815.1 Cyanobium sp. NIES-981 | reverse complement strand
AATAACTGCAATTAATAATCTGGTTCTAAGTTGCAGATTGTTTGCTATTTGCATTCAGTATCCCGAAGCTATTCGCTAATTCGTAATTCATTCATTCGCAATTTATTAAGGTCACCAGTTTTGCTTTGGTTTTTGTTTCTGTATTGCTTCAATATTGATTGATTGATTCGTCCAGTTTACTACTGACTGCTCGTTTTCTACCTTGATAATGCCTATCTGATAGATACCCGACTGCAAATAAAACTTGGTAAAATCACTCACAAAGCTACCGAGCTTCAATTGATTTCCGAAAAGAAATGCAATATTAAAATAATCTTTTATCTGAAATGCACTTGGGGTAATAGTGCGGGAAGGAAACATATAAATCTTTTGCGCCGACCGCAGAACTAAGTATTGCCCTGCGTCGGCTGTGCTTATATCAAGTGTACCAGTCTGTGTATCGGTGATTATAAAGCCTGTTTCATTTTCCTGAATAGTAAGGGAGGCATTAACCGAATCTTTTGCTGATAACAAGGCCGGCATCAGACCGTCATAAAAAGTTGGGGCAGGCTGTTGCAATTTGGCATAAATGCCGCTGGTGGGCATTTCTTTATCACTGTGCTGAATCTTAAACTGGTCTGCAATGCGCTCTTGGTGCAGGTATCGCACATTTTTAAATTCGGACAGATAGGTATAAAAATTGAATATGATGCTCAGAATAATGGATACTTTAATAAGTTTTCCTTGTTTTTGTCTGGGCAGAGAATTGAGTATTATAAGATAACAGATACAGAGTATCAGCACAGAGTTAATTTTGTATTTGCTCGTGAGCAAAACCTCGATACCATAAGAAAGTCTGCCGATAACAATACCTACACAGGTTACACCTAAAAATACCAGACAACTTATCAGAAACAAATCATTATTACGTTGGCCTATGTCATACTTACGGAACAATACCTGAAAACTGAACATGGCAACCAGTATAATAATGATTACCCCGGCGGCCATAGACATATCAAGATGCCTGGCAGGGGCTAAGAATGATACATCAATAGCATTGCCTAAAACTGCCAGTATGCCTTTAAAGATAAGGGTAGGGGACGAGAAATCAATACCCGTGGTTTTATCCGGTGAAGTCTGATATTGAAAAAAGTAAAAGAATAAAAACACGGCTGATGCTCCGGCCCAGGAACCTAGTTCCCGGTATCTTTTCTGAAATACCAGAATAGCAATACCGATAATTGGAATCAGAATACCATTGCTGCTTGTGAATGTGCCTAAGAAACAGCAGGCAATTGCCAGATAAAAATAGGTTTTGGTAGACTTATTGTAGGCATATATCAGCAAATAAAACGCAGCAAAGGCCAATAGAATAACCCAGAAGTTTTGCACCGAAGCCATGCCCCAGAATACGTTTTCGTAGAGTGCATTATTAAACAGCACAAAAGAAACAGGTGCTAAGGCTATTAAAGAGAGTTTGTTGCGCACAACGTGCCGAAAGAAAATAAAGAGTATGCCTATCAGGCTTAGATTACCCAATACCATCAGCATTTTCAGGTCTAAAGTACCTTTAAGGAGATAGACAAATAGTGCAAATACCCGTGTCAGAAAAATACGGTGCTCGTTATGCTGCACAAAAAGTATCCTGATTTTATGCGTGAAAGAATCACTTGTCAGGAATTCAGCCAAAGAATTTCTGACGGCCAGGTCGTCCCAATGCGGTATATTGATGGCATATTTCTGAAAAATATATCCAAAAAAAACAAGCGGAATCAGTACAAGGCAAAGCGTGAGAACTTTGGTTACTATGGTGTTCTTAAATAACATCGATTACAATTTCAAAATCGAAAATTCGACTCTACGATTCTTCTTTCTCGTTTCTTCGGTCGCATTACTGGCAATAGGTCTTGATGGCCCCCAGCCTTTGGTCTGGATATGAGAGGCTTCAATACCGCCTTTTTCTACCAGGTATTTCTTTACTTCATTGGCTCTGTCTAGTGATAGTTTTACATTCAGCAGCAGGTTATCATCCACACCGTCAGTATGCCCCTCTATTATTACCTCCATCTTAGGGTATTCTTTCATCAGCGCTATGATTCTGTTCAGTTCAGGATAAGAAGGCGGCAGAATATCGTATTTACTCTGGTTAAAAAAGAGATTATTCAGCACTATCTTTTGTCCTTCTTTCACAGGTATCAGGCTGATGTTCCGTCTGATTTCTCTGAATCGACTATCTTTACTTAAATCAATATTATCGCTAACTGCCAGAAATCCCTTTTTTGACGCACTGAGGCTATAATTTTTCTTCAAAGGTACAACAAATTTATATTCGCCTGTTTCAGGGTCAAATTCTGATACAATATTGTCTTTTTTATCGTTGAATGTAGTATCATTGATAATCTCGAGAAATACGTTCGCAGCAATCGGTTTTTTATCAAGGGCATTGATAACTATACCCGAAATAATGGCCACGGGCTCGGGTTTTATTGACGGAAAAAGCTTGATTCTGAATATATCCTCACCTCCTATGGCACGCTCAGTCGAACTTAAGTAGGCATATTCTCCCGATGCCGGAATCGTAAAGAATCCATCCCATTTAGGGGTGTTAATCAGAGGGCCGATGTTTTCAGGCTTGCTCCATTTCGTCCAGGTGCTATCCAGTCGTCGGCTCAGAAAAATATCACTTTCGCCATACCCAGGAAAACCCATTGTTGAAAAATAAACGGTTTTAGAATCTGCGGCTATGAACGGGCTGCTTTCATCTTCTACGGTATTCAAATCATCACCCATATTCACAGGCTTCGACCAGGTACCGTTGGAAGTCAGAAATGATACGTAAAGGTCTTTTCCACCTCTTGTATCACTTCGTTTAATAGCCATAATCAATACCTTATTATTTGGAGCTAATGAAAACTCTGTACTTTTCGCCTGGTTCTGATAATCACTTATTTTCACTTCTTTCGGGAATTCCCAACCAGTAAGGGTCTTTTTAGATTTAGACAAACCCCACGTTAAGGAGCCATCAGGCATATAAACATTCAGCAGATAAATGGTTTTACCATCGGCCGATATGGACGTAATGGCATTGTTTTCTTCATTATTTACAGGAGCTTTCAGGTTTTCGGCTGTACTCCATGTGCCATCAGATTGCATCTTTGATACCCAAGCATCCTGTTGCTTTGCTCTACCGATATTTTGGTCGTGGTCAAAACGTGTGAAAAACAAAGTCTTGCCATCCGGGGTAATAACAGGGGCTAATTCCCCCGATTTTGAATTTACCTCTTTGCCTAAATTCTCCTTGATGATTTCTTTAGGCATATTTTTGGCTAAATT
>CALRLS020000599.1:0-3315 GCA_943368815.1 Cyanobium sp. NIES-981 | reverse complement strand
ACGATAGCAAAAAGTTGAGGTATAAGAAAAACCGCTGATACGTAGCATCTACCAGATTGTTCAGGTCGAGCTTAAAGTATTCCGGGAAACTCAATAACATGATATTACCCACACAAAAGCCTACCACACCAATCTGTAATATTAATCTTCTTTGTATTTTATTCTGCTTTGGCTGGTGTTCGGCGCTTTGCAGGTTGATTAATGGTTCATAGCCCAAAGTAGCCAGCAATGCTACAATGGTTTGCAGGTTCACTTTTGAGGGGTCGTAAGTCAACGACAGTTCTTTTCTTAAAAAATTAAGTCTTGCCGTCAATACACCATCCTGAATCTTGTTGAAGTTTTCAAGCAACCAGACACACGAACTGCAATGTATTGCCGGAATATGTAGCGTAACCTTATTAATGCCAGTACTCTGAAAATCGAGCAATTGTGCCTGTATCTTTTCATCGACCAGGTAATCAAATTTACCATTAAAACTGGCCGCTTTCAGGCTGATACCGGCATGTTGATTCAGGTCGTAGTACGAACACAGGTTATTGTCCTGCAGAATCTCATAAACAGTTTTACAACCATGACAACAAAAGTGTTTGTCTTCCAGCACAATCGGGCTGTCAGCACAATTGTCACCACAATGGTAACACGCTATTTTTGTTTCGTTTAGTGTCATGGTTGTAGAATTACCGGATTACATATAATTCAAATCGTTATTCAATTTGAGCTTAATGATGTGCATTTTGTTCAGTAATAAAATAATTGGGTACGTAGGGTCAAACTCATGCCACTTGATGCCGAAATTCGCCCTACCGCCCAATTTATGGTGATTGTTATGGTAGGATTCTCCCATCATCAGAAAATCAAACGGAAGCAGGTTTTTTGCGGTGTCGTTTACCTTAAAGTTGGTATAACCGTATTTATGCGCAAACCAGTTGATGATTAAGCCATGCACCGGACCCATCAGATAATGTATAGGCAGCAACAGATATTCCCAGGGGCTGGTAGCAAAATAGATATAAAACAAAGTGTAAAATACTCCCCATCCGATTCTCGAAACCCATGCATCGCCCAGACGCTCAATAAACATCCAGTTAGGCACGTTCTTCGTGAACTTAGGTTCTATATTGGCCTTATCGTTCAGAATATCGTTGTAATAATTCTTGGTTTTCCACATCATGTGGAACAGGTTATCAGAATAACTCGGTGAATGCGGGTCTTTTTCTGTATCTGCATAGGCATGATGCAAACGGTGCATTATCCCATAAGCCTTGGGGCTCAGAAAGGACGAACCTTGCGTAATATAAGTAAAGACATAAAAAAACTTCTCCCAGCCTTTGGACATCGTGAACATGTGGTGGGCAGCATAACGGTGCAGAAAAAAAGTTTGTGAAAACAAGGATAAATACCAGTGTGCCAAGAAAAAAATCAGTATTGCCATTAAGAAAATAGTTAATTGAAGCCCAAAATTAGAACACAAGCAAAGGCTTAATTATGACCAAACCCCAGACGGAAAACTGATATTTATCATATTCTGAAAACTTACAACTGATTCCTGATAAAAGCCCGGTATTTTGGCTATAAGTGCAAAATCAATAGTAAAAAAGAAGAAATACCCTATAACTATAAAATTATAGCATATTATAAAACACCGCATGAGTATATTTTATTAGAAAATGCTCATGCAATTGCTCCAAAGATATTTCTACCCATGCGATTCTGGCGTTCTAATGTCCAGTTATTTGTAAAGGCTGTGTGTATCCATGAATTACCTACTTTTCTGAAAACACTTACCTGCAAGCCCAGTCCATCCCAAAAAAACTGTTCAATCTCCTGAATAGTCATTTCTGGCTGAATCGCAAAAGCACCTGGGTTTTTCATATTCGAAATTTCGCCCAAAGTATAAAAACAGTCTCCGCCTATATCATTGCCGTTATAATAAATCTCAACCTTCAGAAAGGGATAGATTTCGTTAAAGCTTCTCGCAAATTGGCTGACAGTCATCTTCTTGTCAATGACAATTTCCATATCTATATTATTAAAAATTAATTACCCTTATTGCACTGCCAGCACAGGCACTTCTACATCAAATATCAGGCTGTGTGTATGGCCTTTAACAAATATGCGCTCAAAGAAACCATGAGATTGCGGAAAAGTAATAAGTACCTGTGCCTTCCTGCTTTTTACAAATTTATTGATTGCTTCAACAGGATGCGAGGCAATCTCAATCTTGAACGTATGCGGCACGTGTTTTAATAGTTCTTTCAGATGTAAAGTAGCGTCCTTTATGATTTTACTATTGGCCTCCTTTTCATCTTTTGACACATATATTATATCTGTTACAGCATTTAAATCTCTAAGTAAGTATACACTTCTCCCCAAAACATCAGCATTAATCGGATCTTTCAAATCAATAGCCATTACTGCATTTTCAATCTTTCTTTGCTTGTAGGCAGGTGGTACTACCAGCAATGGTATTTTCAGTTGATGCAGCATTTCAGTTGCGACACTCCCAAAATAACTCGCTCCCAGAGGCGAATCTCCTACGCTGCTCATCACTATCAGGTCAACACCAAACTCTTCAATCACTTCCTTTACCGTATCCATCACAAAGCCATGTCGGTTACACAATACAATTTGCAGCGGTTGGCTTGTTCTGGCAAGAATTCTCTTTTTTAATGCATTCAGTTTTTTCAGACTTACTTTTTCGACCTCATCAATTGGCAGTCCGTAATTGTCATCATAGGTATTCAGAAAGCGATACGAATGAAACAATATCAGCCGTGCCTGCTGCCTGAAGGCCATTTTTACTGCAAGATGCGTAGCCTTATTAGCAGCCCTGGAAAAATCTGTTGGCAAGAGAATGGTTTTCATTATTATACAAATATTTTTTCGATGCAACAAAATTCAACATTTCGCAGACTAATGAATATGAGTATTATCATAATAGTATATGATAATTCAATTAATTTTGAGGGTCTTGTTCTCAAAACCTGATATTTGTCATAATTTTATGTGTTAAAACTCACCTACTTTGCAATGAATAAGAATAAAGACAATTTTTCTACTGTTGCTGAGATGGATATTCTACACCAGTCAGAGGCTATTTTTCAATTTGCCACTGAAGGAATTTTAATTGCTGATGAACAAGGGAAAATCGTCCGTGTAAATCCCAATGGCGAAGCCATGTTTGGTTATCAGGGGGGTGAGTTAGAAGGCAAAATGGTTGAGGATCTGATTCCAAACCGTTTTCAAAAAACACATGTCAATCATCGTGAGGGATTCAGCAAGCACCCCCATGCCAGATCAATGGGAGGTGGGATA
>CALRLS020000598.1:0-3333 GCA_943368815.1 Cyanobium sp. NIES-981 | reverse complement strand
CCTCAGCCTATAGTGAAGGCGGCAGGCAAAATAAAACTAAGTGTTTCCAGCTATTCTTATTGGCACTTTAAGGGTGAGAAATTCCCGATAGAAAAAGTTATTGACGAAGCTGCGAAATTAGGTATAGAAGGTATAGATGTACTACATCGGCAGATGGCAGGTGAAGACAATGCCTACCTTCAAAAACTTAAAAAACACGCTTTTGTGAATGGTATTGCTATGACCTGCCTTTCTATTCATCAGGGCTTTGTTACTCCTGATAAAGCGGAGTTGAAAAAACACATCGACCACACCATTCATTGTATTGAGCTTGCCTACAAAATGGGTATACCTTGTATGCGTTTGAATACAGGCCGTTGGGGAACTATTAAGTCATTCGATGATTTTATGGCAAAAAGAGGTATAGAGCCGGCAATAGAGGGTTATACTGAAGATGAAGCCTTTAAATGGTGTATTGATAGTATTCAACAATGCCTGAAAAAAGCCGAAGAATGTGGTGTATTACTTGCCCTCGAAAATCACTGGGGACTTGGGTCAACACCCGAAGGAATGCTTCGTATCAAAAATGCAATAGATTCTCCATGGTTAGGTTTATTGATGGATACCGGGAATTTCCTTGAAAATCCTTACGATAAACTGGAGAAAATAGCACCGCAAACCAATTTTGTTCAAGCAAAAACCTATTATGGCGGTGGTGTGTGGTATAGCCTTGATTTAGACTATAAACGTATAGCTGATATTCTGAAAAAAGTAAATTACCAGGGCTATGTTTCTATCGAATTTGAAGGCAATGAAGACCCGAATACCGGAGTTAAGAAAAGCGTGGATTTACTAAGAAGCGTTTTATACTAAGCCGCATATCAATATTATCAGGCGTTTGCAGAATAAATACGGCAAACGCCTATTTTTTTGCCCGAATCGCCGGTTTATGCCTTTTCTTGCGTCTGCGCCAAAGCAAGAATCCGGTAACAGAAAGTAAACCAGGTGTGAGGCCTACAATGACATAGAGTATTTTGATTGGTATACCACCATAGTTACCGACGTGCAATGAATAAAAAGTAGATTCTATTTTGTTCCAGAAACTTTCGTCAGCAATACGGTTGATACTTATTAAAGCTCCCGTTTGGGCATTAAAATGAACAGAATTATTTGCTGACCAGATAGGAGCCTCATCTTTTACTTCCCCACGTACAATGAAATGCTTTAGTGGTTGTGTAGGTAAGTAAACATATTGTGGTTGTAGATCAGGCATTTGCATTAATGCCTGCTTGTATAAAGAGTCTAAAGAGCATTTCGCCAACGTATTTGGCTTAGTAGGAATCATTTCGTTAGCCCATACTTTGGCATCAAAAGCAAAAATATTCAGCCAGAATCCGGTAAAGGCAATGATGGCATTGAAAAACAAAGACCATACACCTACTATCCTGTGCCAGTCTGAAGTAATAGTCCGCCAACTTCTCCGGTTAATTTTCTGGCGGAAAGTCAATACCTGAATGATGTGCTTCTTGTAGATAACTAACCCTGTAATAATAGAAATCAATATACATATACCTAACAATTCTGTATAAGCTGCACCGGGCACACCTAATTGCAGACTGAAATGATATTGATAAATCCATTCAATGGCACTTGGTGTGAGGTCTTGCAATTCTCCTTCTCTTAAAATTTTACCAGTAAATGGGTCGTAAGTTATCAGTCCTAAATCATAACTTGTGATGCGGGCATCATTGAGATATAGTCTGAAATTATAAGCTTTATTCGACGCATCATCCGGGTTCATCCATGCTATACCATCTATGGCAGGATACCGTTTGGAAATATCCAAGTAGAAATAATCAAGCGGCAACCTTTTTTGCGTTTCCTGAACTGTCAGTAGTTTTTCGTTTGCCCAATTATCAATTTCTTTTTTGAATACCAGGGCTGAGCCACTTAAGCCTAATAAAATCAAAAAAAAACCATTAATAAGTCCCAGCCAACTATGGATTTTAAAAAGTTGACGATTCAGTTTCATATTTTCTTTGGGTAATTATCCTATCAGCCAGTTTTTATAGCAACTTATTTTCTCCACGAACAAAGCAACACCCTATCTCCAAACACACTTCCTATCAACATTTTATTTCTCCAGACTGCACCAACACTTGAGCCTGAAAGCGGTCTGCCATCATTCAGATAGACACTTTCGATAGCAGGTTTCTCACCTTCTAACGAAATTTTAATTACCTCCGACGGAGATAGTTTCGAATGGTCCTTTGAATGTGCCAGAAAAGCCAATAATTTAGGATGGCATCCTACCCACAAATCTCCAGATTCATCAAGCTCTATATTATCAGCGCCATTTATGGCTATTTCGCTGTTTTCTGTCAGTTTTCCCGAGGTAACATCACGGTCGAAGACCACAATCTTTTTTCCTGTTGTGGCTGCTACAAATAATTTTTTACCATCCTGGCTCACATTAATACCATTGGCATATAAAAACCCATCGGCCAATATACTGGCTTTGTTTCCATCAAAATAACATGCATTACCCATCGGAATTTGCAAGAAATCTTTCTTCGCACGCCACCATGATTTCTTTTCATCATGATCATTTGTGAGATAAAACTGTCTTTTCCCTACCCCCACAATGTCATTGGGGCTGATAAATAAATCATTTGTAATTGTTTCTATGTGCACAAGAGTACTATCGATGAATTGAAAAATCTCAATAGCAGTTTCAAGCGATTTCTTATGATTAATCACAAATAATAGTTTTTCTCCTTCCGGTGATTGGTATAAACTAATGCCGTGCGGGTGAAAATCATCGAATGGGAGGCTATCTGTCAGGCTGACAGGTTCAGGCGCATCATCCTTTATATTTAACAAATAAATCTTACCCTTCGGTGCATTCTCGTCGAATCTGCTTGATGAAATCAGGGCTAATCCCGTTGCTTTATCAACTGTTATATCTTCTGCCCCATTGAATCCTTTAATCTCAATTACTTTGCCCTCAAAATGAGGTTCTATTTTTGTAAATAAACCTGCGTTCCAAACTGTTCTGAGCACAAATGCAATGACTAACACGAATACTATCAGGGTAATTTTTAACCAGAGTTTCATAGATTAGTTTAATAAAGGGTTTAAATCAGATTCTTTTTCTTCTCCATAATAAGTAAAGTATCACTATAATAGTAGTACAACCAAAAATTG
Source organism: Cyanobium sp. NIES-981 (assembly GCA_943368815.1). GTDB lineage: Bacteria > Bacteroidota > Bacteroidia > Cytophagales > Spirosomataceae > Emticicia. Next base: position 147 of record CALRLS020000598.1, on the reverse strand, counting down.
CAATCCACAGAAATGTTCCTTTATTATTTGCCTCTTTTTCAATCTTTTGTTCTTCTATTTTAGTAACATTTGCCCAGGCAATAAAGACATCTGCCATCGGAAAAGTACCAAAAAAATACTTCTTTTGTTTACCAATATTGATCGGGT
>CALRLS020000597.1:0-3338 GCA_943368815.1 Cyanobium sp. NIES-981 | reverse complement strand
TATTTCCGGAACGGTAACCTTCAAAATGGCCGATAGAATCAGTCGCTTATACGAACAGATGCCCGACCCAAAATACGTTATCTCGATGGGGAGTTGCTCTAACTGTGGTGGCCCTTACTGGGAACATGGCTACCATGTGGTAAAAGGTGTTGACAGAATAATTCCGGTTGATATTTACGTTCCCGGTTGCCCGCCTCGCCCTGAGGCATTAATAGGCGGTATCCTGAAACTACAGGAGAAAATAAAGGGACAGAAACTGGCTGATTTGAAAAACTAAAAACAAACATAATAGAATAGCAGGCGTGATATATGTTCTTCATATATCACGCCTTGCTGCTTTTGGTTCTACCTTATACTTAAAAATTAAGAAAAATAGTATATTGCGAAATAATTCTGAACACTTCCCCTATAATATACTTTCATGAGAACTATTATTTATACAATTGCCATCAGTGCGATTTTCTACCTGGCTTCATGCTCAAAAAGTGGTACTAAAGCCCTTGAACGTGGAAATTTCTATGAGGCCGTTTTGCAATCGGCTGAAAAACTGACTAAAGACACCGACAACAGCAAGGCATCTGCCGTATTGCCTGAAGCCTACCGGAATGCACAAAATGAATTTTTAAGAGACATTGAACGAGCGAAGAATGCCAATCAACAATTTCGCTGGGAAACAGTATTAGACTATTACCATAAGCTGAACACCATGCAGGGAGCCATAGATAAATGCATGGCCTGCCGCAGACTGGTAAGCCCGCAAAGCTATTTCAGAGAAGAAGATAATGCACGGGAAAATGCAGCAGCAGAACGCTATGCGCTTGGCGTTGATTTAATGAAGTCCCGCCCGGGTACATTACCAAGCCGTGAGTCAGCCCGAGCAGCATATAACCATTTTGAGCAGATTGCATTCTTTGCCCCGAATTACAGAGATATACAGAGCCGCATGGAAGAGGCACTCAACGCCGGTTCGTTTCATGTGGTGCTCGAACAACCCAAAATCAATTCCCGTTTGTATCAATACAGTAATGAGTATTTTCAGGGTAAAATAGATGAGTTTCTGCGTACGAACAGACGAATGAATAAATTTATCCGGTTCTATTCTCCACAGGAAGCAAAGTCTGCAAAGCTTAACCCTGACCAGATTGTCAGACTCGAATTTATTGATTTTGTAGTAGGAGAAACCAATATTACACACGACCGCCTGACAGTGACCAGTAAAGACAGTGTGAAAACAGGTGAGGCCACCATCAATGGCAAAAAAGTGCCTGTTTATGGCAAGGTAAAAGCGCAACTCGTTCGTTCGCACAAAGCCGTGCGTTCAAGAGGCTTATTATCTTTAGAAATATTTGATTTCCAGACCAACAAGGTGCTTTCAAGAGAGGAGATTCCGGGAGAATTTACATGGGTAAACGATTGGGCCAGCTATAATGGTGACGAAAGAGCCTTGAGTGCTGCTGATAAAGCTCTTGCTCAGCGTCGGGAAGAAATGCCGCCTGCGCCTCAGCAATTATTTATTGAATTTACCAAACCGATTTACGATCAGGTAACAAGCAGAATCAGGCGGTTTTATGATAAGTACTGAAGAAAACTCAGTGATATTGTGCATGCAGAAACCATTTCTTAATCAACCGGAAATACAGGCACACCAAAGATTTCGTCTTGCATAGCCAGGAATAAATACTTATAAAGCCACCTCTAACAGGGTGGCTTTTGTTGTTTTTCCGCCTTTTTGCTCAATATTCTATACAAATTCCTAAATCTCATTTTTGCAACATTGTAACATATTTAGCTTTATCTAAAAATTTATTTAGTAATATTTTGAAAAATAATTTTATTATTCTAATTTTGAATCGTCCAAAGGTGAAATTTAAAATTAGGGCAATATGAGAAGATTAATTTTTACTATTATATATATAGGTATTTGCGGCTTAGTCCCTGCCTTTGCAGGAGAAATAAAAGGAACTATCGTTTCAAAAGATAAGCCTGTCAGTTTTGCAAGTGTGGTCATTGCCAAAACCACTATCGGTACACAAGCCAATGAAGAAGGAAAATTCGTTATTGCTAACGCCCCCAATGGTCAGCAGACTGTTCAGGTGACGAGTGTCGGCTATAAAACCAGATTCGTCACAGTCAATGTTTCGCCAGAAAAATCAGTTAACTTATTGATTGAAATAGAAGAAGAAAATGCCCAGCTGAATGAAGTAGTGATAACAGGCACCATGAAAGAAACGACAATTAATGAATCGCCTGCGCCTATCCAGATATTAAATCCGACATTTTTTCGTAAAAATCCTACACCTAATCTCTTCGAATCGCTTTCGATGGTCAATGGTGTTCGTCCACAACTTAATTGTAATGTTTGCAGCACAGGTGATATTCATATCAATGGTATGGAAGGACCCTATACAATGGTATTGATTGATGGTATGCCAATCGTTTCTGCCCTATCAACAGTTTATGGGCTGAGCGGTATTCCAAACTCGATGGTTGAGCGTATCGAAATTATGAAAGGCCCTGCCTCAACCTTGTATGGTTCAGAAGCAGTTGGCGGCCTGATAAATGTTATAACTAAAAACCCGGCCAAAGCCCCGAAATTCAACTTCGATTGGAATGGCACTTCTTATTTAGAGAATAATTTTGATGCCAGTGTCAAAGCTAAAATCGGAAGTGCGAATGCCTTGTTCTCGGGCAATTATTTCATGTTTGGCAACAGAGTCGATATCAATAATGATAATTTTACTGATGTCACCTTGCAGAACAGGGTTTCAATATTCAACAAGTGGTCATTTCAACGCCCACAAAACAGGGTTTTTAATATAGCAGCCAGATACGTGTACGAAGACCGTTTCGGTGGCGAAATGCAATGGCAAAAGCGTAATCGTGGTGATAATGAGGTATATGGCGAATCTATCTTTACCAAGCGGTGGGAACTATTAGGCAATTATCAATTGCCCTTTGAGAAAGAAAAAGTTACTTTCAACTTCTCTGTAAACCAGCACGACCAGAATTCTGTCTATGGTAGTACCCGCTATTTAGCCGTGCAAAGAATTGCTTTCGGCCAGTTGCTATGGGATAAAAAACTGTCTAAAAACCATGATGCCTTGTTCGGGGCGACCATCCGAAATACTTATTATGATGATAATACGGTTATAACCCAGTCAACCGATTTAAACAATGCCCCTGACCGTATCTGGCTACCGGGTGTTTTTGTACAGGACGAAATAAGTGCAGGCACAAAAAACAAAATTTTACTGGGCATACGCTACGATTATAACTCCAAACACGGGGGTATATTTTCACCACGACTTAACTGGAAATTCTCGCCTGATAAAGAAAAT
>CALRLS020000596.1:0-3348 GCA_943368815.1 Cyanobium sp. NIES-981 | reverse complement strand
TAATAGAGTCTTACGGTGGTATGTCGCCACAGCAAATGGAAGGATTCTTTGCCACTCGTCTGCAAGACCAGTTCTTATACGTGAATGGCATAAAGAACATCGAAAGTAAAAACATTCAGGGACTTACACTTATTAAGTTGTCGTTTTATGAACAAACCGATATGGCCGAAGCCTCTGCCCAGGTTGCCTTACAGGTAAATCGTGCTTCAAAGTTTTTCCCTCCCGGTGCATTGCCGCCTCAGGTAATTCGTTTTGACGCCTCTTCTCTGCCAGTTGGTCAGTTAGTGTTCGATAGCCCAACTAAGTCACTTAAAGAGATTTACGATTTGGCTTCTACCCGTATCCGACCAATGTTTGCAACCATAGCAGGCTTATCCGCTCCTCCGCCCTTTGGTGCTAACTCAAGGTCAGTAGTCGTGAATGTTGACCCGGAGAAATTGCGACGTTTTAATATTTCTCCTGATCAGGTGGTAGAAGCAATTGCGAAAAACAACGCTATGACTCCTTCGGGCAACCTGCGGATAAATGATCTGATGTACGTAACGACGGTCAATTCATTAGAAGAAAAAGTACAGCACTTTGAAGACATTCCTCTAGCCACGAATGGTTCTGCCACCGTATTTATACATGACATTGCTACGGTATCTGATGCCTCTGACATAACGGTAGACTATGCCCTTATCAATGGGAAACGCTCAGTATATATTCCGATTGTAAAAACAGCCGATGCCTCTACCTGGGGGGTTGTACAGGCATTGAAAGCAAAACTACCGGAGATGAAGAACCTCTTGCCCGACGATGTGAATGTAAGCTATGAGTTTGACCAGTCAGTCTTTGTGATTAACGCTGTAAAAAGCCTTTTGACCGAAGGGATATTGGGCGCTATTCTTACCGGACTAATGGTACTCTTGTTCCTGAAAGACTGGCGTAGCAGTTTAGTAGTAATTATTACTATTCCTGTTTCTATATTAATTGGTGTAATGTGTCTGAGCCTCGCAGGCCAGACCATCAATATCATGACCCTTAGCGGCCTGGCATTGGCCATTGGTGTATTAGTCGATCAGGCTACTGTAACCATTGAAAATATTCATCAGCACCTGGAGATGGGCAAATCAAAAAAACAGGCTATTCTGGATGCCTGCGAAGAAATTTCGTTTCCTCTGCTATTGATTTTGCTCTGTATCCTCGCTGTTTTTGCGCCTTCTTTTGTGATGACAGGTGTGCCAAAAGCCATGTTTCTGCCTTTGTCTTTATCTATCGGCTTTTCGATGATTGTCTCTTTCATTGCAGCCCAAACGCTGGTGCCTGTTATTTCTAACTGGTTGCTAAAAGAAGAAATGTTTCATTATCAACATAACCAATTCCATGCACACGCAGGAATGGCTTTAGATTCAGGCGAAATTGAGGAAATAGACGAACACTACTATCAGGAAACTAAGCATCCTGAAGACAATTCCTTTTTTCAGAGAATGAAAGTCAGGTTAACAAATCTTTTAGAAAATTGGATGAGAAGCCGAAAACTGATTGTGAGTATTTACTTCTTAATAACATTAGGCGCATCAATCTTATGTTTTTATATCATAGGCAAAGATTTATTACCCAAAACAAACAATGGTCAATTACAACTTCGTATCAAAGAACCGGATGGTACACGCCTTGAAAAAACAGAAAGAGATGTAAAAGGGATACTCGCCATATTGGATTCTACAGTCAACGATAATGTGGATATCAGTTCGGTTTATGTAGGGCTTATTCCGAGTAGTTATGGTTCGAGCAATCTCTATATCTTCAATAGCGGCACACACGAAGCCCTCATGCAGGTTAATGTTAATGAACATTTTAAAGGGAACCTGGATGACCTGAAAGACCAGCTCCGTAACAATATAAAGAAAGTTTATCCTGCAATAAAAATATCGTTTGAGCCAATTGAATTGACTGAAAAAATAATGGCTCAGGGGCCATCTACCCCTATTGAGGTGAGAATTGCAGGTAAAAACTTCGATGAAATAAAATCTTACGCGCATCAATTAGTCGATAGTCTCCAACAAATAAGCTATCTGCGTGATGTTCAGATAGCTCAACCCCTGAAATTCCCAACTATTAAAATAAATATTGACCGATTCAGGCTGGCACAGATGGGCTTACACCTCAACGAAGTGGCCAGAAGCATAACAGATGCTACTTCTTCAAGCCGTTTTACCGAAAAAGTACAATGGTTAGACCAGAAAGTTTCCTATACCTATCAGGTTCAGGTGCAGGTACCCGAATACCTGATGAATTCGATGGAACAGCTTCAGTCTATTTCATTAGTCAAAGGAAAAGCCAGACCCATTCTTTCGGATATAGCCCAAATGTCGGTTGACACATTACCCGGTGAATATGACAGGGCCGGCCCAAGAAGATTCCTTACAGTAAGCGCCAATATCTACAAAAAAGATTTAGGCACTGCTACAGCAGCTATTGAAAAAAGTATTAAGGATTTAGGAACTCCTCCAAAAGGTATGATTATAGACGTAAAAGGTATGTCATCATTACTTTCCGAAACATTCGATTCTCTCCAGACCGGATTAGTTGTAGCCATTGTCGTAGTCTTATTACTATTAGCAGCCAATTATCAATCCTTTGGTATGGCGCTTTCGGTTTTATCTACTGTACCTGCGGTACTCTTAGGTGCCTTACTATTACTCCTGGCCACGGGGGCTACACTCAACCTGCAATCCTACATGGGTATTATTATGAGTATCGGCGTATCGGTAGCTAATGCTATTCTGATTGTAACCAATGCCGAATCATTAAGACTCACATACAAAAACCCATTCAAAGCAGCAATCATGTCTGCCAGTATCCGGTTCAGACCAATCTTAATGACTACCCTCGCCATGATTGCCGGTATGATACCAATGGCAAGTGGTCTGGGAGAAGCAGGTGACCAATCAGCTCCTTTAGGACGTGCCGTTATCGGGGGGCTTATAGCTTCTACTTTTGCGGCACTATTAGTAGTGCCATTAGTTTATGGCTGGATTCAACAAAAAGCATCTTTTAAATCAGTTTCCTTATTACCTGACAATGAAAAAATATCCATTTAATACCTATATGAAATACTGCCTGATGGTTCTGATTGCAAGCATTGTATTTAGTTCTTGCACAGAAAACAGAGCCGAAGAAAAAAAATCGGATAAGAAAACCCCTGCACCAATCTATCAGTTAGCCACTGTTGAGGCAGGTGGAGTTGCCACCGTCATCAAACTACCTGCCCAGTTAGTGGCTTATCAGGAAGTAAGTATTTTCCCGAAAGTAAATGGCTATGTAAAAAATGTACTGGTAGATATTGGTTCACACGTAACCAAA
>CALRLS020000595.1:0-3367 GCA_943368815.1 Cyanobium sp. NIES-981 | reverse complement strand
GTAGGACTATATCCCCTTATAGGCTCGAAGCCTATGACTCTAATTAGTTTCCCTACCCCCCACAACTTCTATAATTGTTAATCTTATCAAAGATAACCTTTCTTGGTTTTGTACATCTTGCTTTTTCATTTACAAATCTAAAAGACTCTTAGGCTTCACTGGCGGCAGAGTCCACTTACATTGCTTTGGGCAACCGCACTCGGGAGACTCTGCCGAAACATTCAAAGCAAATTTCTGCTTCATATTTATTCAAATGAATTATATCTAGACTACTCTTGGATTTGTTACATTTTGATAACTCTTAAAATACAATAAAATCCTTTGGATTATCAACTCTTTTTCTTTTTCAGAAATTGCAATATTATTGTCCCATTCTTCAATAGTATTTTTAAAAACAATACCATCATTTCCGCCGCCATAAATTTCGCAAATCATACTTCTATTATTTTCTTGGTAAATAAGTTGTTCTCCACGAAAAATAATTCTTATTCTATATCCTTCTTTCTTGTTGACCTCAGAATATGACCCATCATAATCTTTCTCTGTAAGGCCTTCTATAAAGCTTTTTATAATTTCATCATAGTTTCTCATTTTGTCTTTACTGTTTTTCTTATTTGTCCATTATCTTTCATATAATTTTTCCCACTTACTTTCTTAAGCCCCCTCAGTCTCCCGTGTGCGTTGGCCTGTGAAGAGCAAGTGGACTCTGAGGATTCCCTAGCGGCAGAGTCCTCTTACATTACTTTGGGCAACCGCACTCGGGAGACTCTGCCGAAACAGTAAGCACCATCTTTGTTCACAAATCTACCCCTCCTATTAAATCCCCAAATCAAACAAATTTAAAACAACAAGCAGAAAAAACTGAGAAAATATTTTTGTATTCCGGATTAGCAATTAACTTTGTATCACAAAGTACTTTTAATTATTCCGAGTATGTTTACATTCAGACCTAAGTATGGATTATTGGCCATTGCTTTTTTCATCATAGAAGTACTGATTGCCATGTATGTCAATGATTCATTTATCAGGCCGTTTTTTGGAGATTATCTGGTTATGTTTCTGATGTATTGCTTTGTTTTCACTTTCTGGAATACCCATTTTGTAAACGCAGCCATAGCAGTGCTCCTGTTCTCCTATCTGATCGAAACCTTGCAATACTTCCACTTTGTGCATAATATAGGTCTGGAGAAATACAGAATTCTGGCCGTTGCGCTAGGCAATAGCTTTGCCTGGGGGGATATACTCTCCTATACTTTAGGTTTCCTGACAATACTTCCGGTAGAATACCTGAGACTAAAAAACACGCAAAAACAAAGCATCCAAACACAAAACAACGGGCTGATATGAAAGATTTTGTAGATAAAACCTCAATAGTAAGAAAGATATGGAGCAATTCAGACGTGATTTTATTCATCTTTGCAGGCTCAGCAGCAGAATTTGCCTTGAATAAAGCCGTAGACTGGCTATACTTCACCGGAAAAATACCTTCTGACCCGCTGGGTCGACTTTTTTCAACTGTCAGCTATGCCCAGATGATTGTATTTTCAGATACTGAGACCGCCCTTAAAGCGATTGATAAAATAAATAGTATTCATCAGGGAGTAGAGCAAAGCCGTGGAGCCCGCATACCGGACTGGGCGTATAGAGACGTGCTTTATATGCTCATCGATTACTCTGTTTCTTCGTATGAATTGCTCGAAAGAAAACTGAGTCAGGAAGAAAAGGAAGAGATTTTCAGCGTCTTCCAGCGGGTTGGTAAGAGGATGGGTCTGAAAGAATTACCCGAAGATTATACCGAATGGCTATATTCACGTAAAGCTCATTTAAGGGACGACCTCGTAAACGGGCATTTTACAAAAGACCTCTACAAGCAATACAAAAAACACCTGGGGTCTGTCCGTTATCTTATTTTATTGGAATGCCAGAAATTAGTTGTTCCCTCCATTGTGGCTGAACTATTAAAATTCGGCAATTCAGTTAAGGCCAGAATGTTAATGAATCTATATTTATTCAGCCGGAAAATCAAAGTTGATGGTTTGGTTAAAAACATTCTTCTACCGGCTGAATACAGCACACAGATAAAGGATTTGAACTATATATCTCCGGCAAAGGCAAGACCCAAAGAGTCCATTGTGACTGAACCGCAATTGTGATGTCCGGCTCTAAAATAGCTTAAAATCTAAGCAGAATGAAAAACTGCCTGATTATAAACAAAAACACAAATCATTTTCCCTTACTCCGCAACCTATAAACATTCAATAGATGCGAGAGCGATTGGGAGTCTGTTTTAAGCTGGCTTAAATCTATTTTTTGCAGACCTTTGGGATGTAGGTAAACCAGGTATTCTTTGGTATGCTTACCTGAGCTATCTATTTGCACCTCCTCTCCGTACACATCTTTCCATTCAGCAAAGTCGGCAGACGCCGTTTGTATACCTTTGTTATTCAGAATAATCTGTGCTTCGCTTGCGATTGCCTGTTTGGAACCAGTATAGATCATAAAAAGACCTAAGGCCACCATGATTCCCTCAAATATATATTCTCCCTTAATTATAAGGCCATAGAGTCCAAAGCCTGTCAGGCCTATCCCTACTCCGAAATTAATAGCCGTGGCTATTCGTGAATAATAAATTCTGGTTTCAACCGGAACATCAAAATCATCCAAAAACACATCTTCCTGCCGGAATTTTTCCTGAAGAATCTTCCATTTTTCCCTTTCGGCGGCACTTCTTATTTCTGTTTTCTCAAAAAAGCTATTCGCAGGCCAGATTAGTTTTTCTATTACGGCTCTTTTCTCCAATTCATGTACATTTCTAACGTTTTCAAAGGCCCAGAGCCGCCATTTGGTAATCATAAAACTCCAGTATAACCAGCCACTTAAAAAACCTATTAAAATAGTAGGCCCGATAAACCAAACGGGCAGAATCTCAAGGTAAATTAAATAGATAGAAATACAGTAGCTTAAAGCCATAATAGCATAAACAGGATAATTTACCATTCTGTTGCCTCTGGCAATAGCTTCTTTTACAGTCAAAAACATAGTTTTTTGCAGGTTTTATCAATCACAGTACTTAGCAATCTTTGATTTTGCTTTGTAGGACACTAATTACACAAAATTCTTCCGGAATTAAAAATGTCAGGCTCGAATTTACATAAGACCCTTTCTCAGAAATCAGCAATCATAGGCAGGAAATTCCGATTTATTGAACCTTATTAAAATAATTACTCATACAAACATTCTGGCGCAAAACTTGCATTGGCTTAGTCAGTTCTTTAAAACTGATAAAGCATTTGACGATACTCGTTGAGATTTCATCAGACCATTAGAAATGGCATGATATTTCCCCGCTTGCAGCAAATAAACAGGA
>CALRLS020000594.1:0-3376 GCA_943368815.1 Cyanobium sp. NIES-981 | reverse complement strand
TTTTTCCTGCGAACTGCTTCTTTGGCGATAAACAAGTCCACCAGATTCAGATAGGTATTGCCATATTCTAATGAAGCAGCTTGTGCCGCTGGCGGTACCTCTCCCATATTAAGACTGTTTCTGATACTATCCTGTGGCCAGGAGGCATATTTTGCACCTGATAGCGCCTCTACTTTATAGTTCTGGAATGTACCAATAATGTCAGCCTTACGGGTATCTTTAAAATTCTGCGATAAATTCTGGTAGTTTTCCAGAAAATCAATTTGTCTGGCCTGTTCTTCGTCTAATTTCCCGAAGTAGGTTTTCAATGGTAGTTTTCTCCATTTCTCTACCTGCAATTCCCAGTCATTGGCTATTTCAAATTTATTCTGATGCTCGGTATAATACTGTCCTTTCTCTGCCCCCTGTCCGGTTACCTGTAAAGTGCTCCAGAATTTTTTAGGGTCAAACTTAATAGTTATTTCATCATTGGGTTCAACAATCCAGAAGTGGATGCTCTGGTCGCCATAATAAAAATCTATGTAAGCAATATCTTTAAGCGTGGTAATAAAACTAAATCGGTTATCGTTGTTCAGGGTCAGGTCATATTCTTCTTCATTACCTACCCAATCACGGTGTAATACAAGAATGGCTTTTCTTTCTGTAGCTGCCTGCACCTCACCCGATATCCGGAATCGGCCTTGGGCAAAAGTGACAGAGCTTATAAAAAATAATAAAGTAGTAAGGCGGATCATAGTATTATGGATTGTATTCGGACAAAAAATAGTGTTTCCTAAAAACGTAAGCAGCCATTGAAAAATTGACAAGAGCCATCAAAATTACAGGAATCTTAAACATTATCAACAATAAAAACAGGATTCCCGAGAAAAACAATCGTTGCATAAAAGCATCGTGTGATATATCATTGATATATTGTACATGATGATTCAGGAATATCATCGATAAGATAAATACAATCAGAAAAACCATATATACATAACTTACTTCTGTGGGCAGGTTTCTTGCCAATACAATTATCTCGGGCAATAAAAGTAAAAAATATGCCAGACCATAATGCAACAGACGTTGCGCATAGCTCAATGGAAGATTTTTAGCGATCAGTAAAAACCTGTTTTCAAAAATAAAGTATTGCTGACAAAAAACGGTATGCCCTGCCGCAACAAATAATCCTCCAAGGGCAAGCAATCGCTCATCGTAATCATCGGTAGGATATAGATTGCAAATACCCATGAGTACCAGACAGCAGAATAATTTGGTAAGCAATAATAAAACCGGCTGCTTGGAAAAAAGATACCTGACAAAAAACAGATAAGCCGGAGTCTGAAAGCGGGCAATAAATTGTTGAATAGGCTTACTTCTTAGCTGCTCAGAATTGGGTCTCTGGATTCTGTATTCATACACCAAAGCACCGACGATAATTAAGACTGCATTACATGCTATGATATACCCCAGCTCTAACCATCGCTTATCTTCAATGGCAAATTTTATCATACCCAAAGAATACAGAAAAGTGAGTTGAATCAGGCTCAATTGCAGCAGACAAAATACCAGGAACCTCTTGAAGGGTGAGAATAATCTGGCATGATACAGAAACTCGTTCTGTTTGGATTCAAGCAAGCGCAAGGTAAATAAAGTAACTTTCAAACCATGCAATGCCCATGCTAGAAAAACGATACCCAGTAAGGAAGGGTATTTTAGTGCATTTTTAATAAAAGTAATATGTTCGATGGCTCTCAGGAAACCAAAAGCAAACATCATCACTGCAAAGACAAAGACTGCATTCTGGCGATAATACTCTTTAATAATACTTAGGTTGAAAATCCTGAATAAACTTTTCATTGCTGTGTGACTACTTGATTTTGTACCAGATAGATGTTCTTAATAGCCAGTTTCTCAAAACGAAAATCCTGATGAGACGATAATAAAAAGCTAACTCCCCTATTTTCGTAATAATCCTTTACCAGTTCATAGACTATCTGCACGCTACGGTCATCTATTGTTATCAGGGGTTCATCAAGCATAATCAACTTTGGGCTGCCCAAAAAAGCAGACATTAATGATATTTTCTTTTGCATACCACTTGAATAGGTACCGATGGGTGATTTCCAATATTGGCTTACTCCCAGACTATCAGCTAAGGTCATTAATTGTTCAGCCGGAGCCTTTTTGCGTCTGCAATGAACTTCAGTAAATCATAACCACTTAAATAATCAGGATACAGGGGTTCTGCTTCACTTAAATTAACCAATAATCGATAAGCAACCACGTCCTTTCTACAATCTAATTGATTGAATTTTATTTCTCCTTTATAAGGTAATATCCCGGCAATAGACCGGAATAAGGTAGACTTACCGGAGCCGTTAATTCCCTTAAACCAATGGATACCCTCAGGTATCTGCAGGTCTTCAATCTCTAAAATCTTATGATTATTATAACTTTTCAGGAAGTTCTGAATGGTAAGCATCATTTTATCAAAACAATTTTTATGCGAAGGAAATAAATTTTTATGAATTATCTCCGATAAAATATTTATTTCCTTAGAAGCGCCAAAAAAGCCATTTTTTGCTGTTTTGTGGCTTTTTGTACTATTCATAGCTATAGTTACATGATTTCAACCCAAATAAAATTCGGGTGGCAAATTTAGTCTACTATTTTGATAGGATTATTTAAACTTTCTCTTGCAATTTTCCTTAAATCGTTGTATTATTCTTATATTGAGATATACTATTAAAACAACTTTCAGGATTTTACAATTTCTTAATTGACTTGTATTCAAATAGTTACGTAGATTTGCATCAACAAAGGTTTTCGACGGAGACGATAAGTGGTATAACTTTTTTTAGTTTAATCTTTTAAATATTTCCTCCAGTGAAAACAAATCCAAAGAACATTATGAAAGCATTAGTAGTAGCAATCGCAATCATCGCAACATCAGCAAGCACAAGCTTCGCGCAAACAAGCACTTCAACTGGTAAAGTAAGTGCGGCAGAGAAAGTAGCTAACCTTAACGTTCAGAATTTAGGTAGCCTACGTTTCAAATTGTCATTCGAAAATCCGACTAAACAAAAAGCACAAATATATCTGGTAGATAAAGACAACGTAGTTTACTACCAAGAATATGCTTCAAGAGATGCTCAATACACAAAAGCATTTAACCTTACAAATTTAGTTGATGGTGAGTATACTTTTGTAGTTGAAACTCCAACAGAAAAAGTAACTCAGAATTTTGTTATCCGTACCCAAATCAACCGTGGTGCAACATTAGCAAAAAATTGATTATCAACATGAATTGCAGTCAAACAACCGTTAATTTATAGTCCCCACAAAACCTTTGTAATAGCAGCATCACCTCTTTTAGAAGTGATGCTGTTTTTTC
>CALRLS020000593.1:0-3387 GCA_943368815.1 Cyanobium sp. NIES-981 | reverse complement strand
TGTTTTGTGGCTTAATTCAGGATTCAATCATATGGATTTCTCCATGATTACAATTGTAAACCAACACCGTGCCAAAGAGCCCACTTACCAGAAGAAAAATACTAAACGGTAGCAAATGATTAATACAGAAAGTTTTAAAAAAATATATTCAGAAGATGATAGAATTGGTATTATTTATGTCAAAACAGGGATATTGTTTTTTATTTGAAAATATCCTTAAGCCTAGGTAGTTCAAGGTCTTTTTGTGAGATATTCGGGTTTTCAATTCCCCAGTCAATGCCAAGGTCAGGGTCATTCCAGATTATACCGCCTTCCGAAGCTTTGTTGTAAAAGTCAGTACATTTATAAGTAAACAGGCATTGTTCCAGCGCCAGAAAGCCATGGGCGAAACCTGCAGGAATATATACCATATTTTGCAATTGGGCATCCAGAAGAAACTTTTCGTGTTTCCCGAAGGTTGGCGAGCCTGGACGTAAATCAACAGCCACATCCACGGCTTTTCCCATGATAACCCTTACCAATTTGCCTTGTGCATGGGGGTCTCTCTGAAAATGCAAGCCTCTTAAAACACCTGCCGAAGATAAGGATTGATTATCCTGTACGAAATCAAAAGGAATGCCATTGTCAGAAAAAGCCTTTTTATGGTAAGATTCTAAAAAATATCCTCTTTCATCACCAAAAATACGAGGCAAAACCTCTATTAAACCCTCGATAGATGTCTGTCTAAACTCCATTATGCTTTATGTTCGCTTTTTTAGATTACCTAACCGAATTCTGATAATTCCCTCTTGCAGCAATTTTAGCCACGCCCTGAACTATCAATTAACCAATTATTTATGCAAAAGTAATATTTATTAAATAATTTCTAGGCACTTTCTTATTAAATCAACAGAATTAAGGAAATTTGTCAAAATTTTGTAACGTATGACCAAACAGGAACTCTTTGAACAAATTCTGAAAAAGAAATCTTATTTATGTGTAGGGCTTGATACTGATATAAAGAAAATACCACCGCACTTATTACAAACCAAAGACCCGATTTTTGAATTCAACCGTCAGATTATAGACGCAACTGCCCGGTATGCCGTTGCGTATAAACCAAATATTGCCTTTTATGAAGCAATGGGGGTACGGGGATGGGAGAGCCTGCAAAAAACGATGGAATATATCCCAAAAGAATGCTTTACAATTGCCGATGCAAAAAGGGGCGATATTGGTAATACTTCAGAACTATATGCCCGTACTTTTTTCGATACCAGTTCTTCCGGTTTCAATTTCGATTCTGTAACCGTGGCTCCGTATATGGGTAGAGATTCGGTACAGCCTTTTCTGGCCTTTGAAGGTAAATGGGTCATATTACTGGCATTGACTTCTAATATTGGCAGCCACGATTTTCAGCACTTAAAGGTTGAAGTTGACGGAGAGCAAAGATCGTTGTATGAGCAGGTATTGATAAAATCACAGGAATGGGGGAATAGTGAAACAATGATGTATGTGGTAGGAGCGACCCAGACTGATAAACTGACGGAGATACGCAAAATAGTACCTGAGCATTTTCTATTAGTGCCGGGTGTAGGTGCGCAGGGCGGGAGCCTTGAAGAAGTATCCCGCTATGGAATGAATAAGCAATGCGGCTTATTGGTAAATTCATCAAGAGCAATTATTTATGCTTCAAACGGAGAGGACTTTGCAGCAAGGGCAACAGAAGAAGCACAGAAAGTACAACAAGAAATGGAAAAGTATCTTTCAGAAATAGTTTAAAATATTTGTCAATCTGCCTTGACCTATATGACCGAATCTTTTATTCACTATCTGTGGCAATTTCAACAGTTTGATAAAACTTTGCTGCAAACTTCTCATCTAGAACCCATCAGGGTTCTGAAAACGGGTATCCTAAATACAGATTCCGGGCCAGATTTTTCACAGGCAAGGTTACAGATAGGAGAAATAGAATGGATAGGGAATATTGAGATACATATTAAGGCATCTGACTGGAACAACCATAACCATCAGGCCGATGCCAGTTATAATAATGTGATTCTGCATGTGGTTTGGGAGCATGATAAATCGATTGTGAGAGAAGACGGGACTGAGATTCCGACACTGGAACTGAAACCTATCACCGAGCCGTCATTATTAGTTAAATACGAGCTATTGATTAGCAATAAGAACGTAATTCCATGTGCTCCACAGTTTAAGGATGTGTCTGCTTTGTCTAAAATTGCAATTTTAGACAAAGTGTTGGCGAAGCGCCTGATACAAAAGTCGAAAATTGTAGAGGAGCTATTGGAAGCAAATCAGGGCGATTGGGAAGAAACGACCTATCAGCTTTTAGCCAGAAATTTCGGTTTTAAACTTAATTCTGAAGCTTTTCTAAGACTGGCGCAGAATCTGCCCCTGAAAGTACTGCAAAAGCATCGGGATAATATCACCCAGATTGAAGCCATACTGTTCGGCCAATCGGGGCTTTTAGAGGAAGTAGATGATTATTCGAAGAAATTGAAGCAGGAGTACGATTTTTTTGCGGCCAAGTTTTCGCTGAAAGAAAAAACCTTGCAGGCTCATGAATGGAAACTGCTACGCACAAGGCCTGCCAATTTTCCTACTATCAGAATTGCCCAAATGGCCCGACTGATTACCCTTCAAAAGAGTTTTTTCTCTTTATTTACCCAAACCGAATCAATTGAAGATTTACGGAAAACCCTGCAGGTAAAACAATCTGAGTATTGGCAGGAGCATTACCATTTTGACAGAATCGCCGCCCGGAAAAGTAATGGGCTGGGTAAAGATTCAATTGATAATTTGCTTATCAATACGGTTATTCCGCTATTGGCCTGTTATTCGCAAAAAATGGATAATCAGGTATATATGGATAGAGCTATTGCTTTTCTGGAAACATTTCCGGCAGAAAGCAATCATATAATTGACATTTGGAAAGGTCTTGGGTTGGAAATAAAGACTGCCTTTGATGCACAGGCAAGTATTGAACTCTATAATAATTTCTGCATGAAGAAAAAATGTCTACTGTGTAATGTTGGGATTGAGATTCTTAGAAGATAAAGTATAATACAATAGGCCGTGCATTACACACGGCCTATTGTATTATAAGCATTAAAAAATCTAGGTACGGTTAATCAGACTGATGCCTGATATCATCACAATAAGGCCTAATACAGCCGGGGCAATTTTTCTGGCGCCTTCTACATCAAAGCCCATCAATCGGTTATTGCTCGACATAAATGCTGCGCAGGCAAAAAGTAATAATAGCAATCCTATGCCAGTTAATATCCCTCCTAAGGTTCTTTTAAACTTAGTGCTTTCGTCATTCATAAAATTAAGATTTAGGTTCTAGTGAATCTGCAAATATTTTTATCTCTTCTTTTGTTT
>CALRLS020000592.1:0-3395 GCA_943368815.1 Cyanobium sp. NIES-981 | reverse complement strand
AAGCAGCCATTGCTTCTTATCATGCTTCTGCCGGAAGCTTTGAGAAAACCAATTGGGAAGTAATTTTAAGATTGTATAATCTTCTGGCGGACATAAAACCCACACCTTTTGTGTATCTGAATGCAGCTATTGTAAAAGGATATGTATATGGAGCTCAAGCAGCTTTAGAAGACCTTTCAAAATTGGAGAGCCTGACCAATAACTATATCTATCAGACTACCAAAGGAGATTTGTATTATGAATTAAAAGAGATTGATTCAGCCCTACAATCTTACGAAAAAGCTTTAAGCCTGATTGACTCAGAACCAGAAAAACGATTGATAGAAAAGAAATTAGCACAAATAAAAGGCCCATAATCCGAATCGAATACAGGCCTTTTATTGTGCATCTGAATTAATATCAATCTAAGCCACCTTTACGTGTCGCAGACCTTTTTGCAGGCCATGTGCCGGGTTCCCCTTTTTCGTTGAGTGGTAAGATACTTTTTTCTGTTGAAGTTCTGGCAGGGTCTTCACTTGCCTGATAGGCTAAAATAGCTGCAAGAATGGCATTGTTGCGTACATCATCAAAAACTATTTTATCGTAGGTATCACGGTTAGTATGCCATGTATAAGTACCATAAGACCAGTTTAATGAACTTAGTGAGAATCCCGGTGCGCCTGCAGCTACAAATGAAGCGAAGTCAGAACCGCCACCGCCCGGTGCACCCGGAAAACGAGTTTCAAGCCCTTTTTTATACTCGGCTGGTACTTTCGATAACCAGCGGCCAATATAGTCATAAGCATGAAGGTAACCCTGACCAGTAATGTTTACTACTCTACCTGTACCATTATCCTGATTGAACAGCGCCTGTAAATTAGAGACAATTTCAGGATGGTCTTCAACAAATGCTCTTGAACCATTCAGCCCCTGTTCTTCACTGCCCCAATGGCCCACAAGAATTGTTCTTTTAGGGTTCGGATAAAATTTCTTTAGTAAACGCATGGCTTCCATCATCACAATTGTGCCAGTTCCATTGTCTGTTGCACCTGTGCCACCATCCCATGAGTCAAAGTGAGCCGAAAGCATCACATATTCATTTGGTTTTTCAGTGCCTTTTATTTCAGCTACGGTATTGAAAGTGGGTACTACACCCAATTCTTTCGAATCGGCACGAACACTGATTTTTGGCTTGATACCTGATTCTGTCAATCTGTACAAAAGACCATAGTCTTCTAACGAAATATCAACGGTTGGGATAGTTTTAGTATTTGCACCAAAAATCTTGTTGGCGCCAAATCCTCTCGACCAATAGCACATAACAATTCCTACTGCTCCGGCTTTTTCTAAAGCTACAGGAAGTGTGCGGCTTGTATAACCTGTTTTATTGATGCGTTTTGTCCAGGCATCTGTTTTGGCGGTGCGGTCGGCTTTCATTTTTTCGACTGATTCTTTGGTGCCAAATTCCTCCCAGTTATAATCCGGTCGGCCTGTTGGCTGATTCATCGAAATCATTACAAATTTGCCTTTTACATTGGGTAACCATTTCTGAAAAGCCAGAGAATCAGCCAAATCAGGAATAATAATAGTTTCAGCCACAACCGACTGGCCTTTTGTACTAGGGCACCAAGCTAATTGTGTACCTTCTAATGATTTTACATGTGGTGAAACCATATCAATGTGTGAAATACCTCTTTCCCAACCGCGCCATTCGCCCCATTTTTCGTTTTTGGCAGAGATTCCCCAGTCTTTATACTTGGCAATAGCCCAATCATGTGCTTCTTTCATTTGTGGAGAGCCTACTAATCTTGGCCCTATACCATCCATTAATTCATGGGCGATTTTTTCCAGTTGAGAGTTTTCATTGGCTTCTTTGATAATGTTGGCAATGACAGGGTCTTTTGAAGTTTCTTTTGTTTGTGCAAAACCAAAGCCAGCTGACAGCATCAGACCAACAATGAGGAAACGGGTAGTTTTTTTCATGTAGTAGTTTGTTTGTGATGTTAATGATACCTAAATTAATTAATTCTCGGTTTATTTTGCTTAATTTTATTTAAAAGTATAAGATGAAGCCTTGTTTTTGAGAGAAAAGAGACGATTCATCCAAAAATAATGATAAACGGCGGAATCAATTACCTCATTGGTTTGTAGGATTCAAAACTCTTATGGAACTTTGTAATTATAAATGATAATGGAAATGTCATTTTAATTTCTCCATTTTTCAAGCATTGTATCAAATGAATTTACAAGAAAACGTCCGGGAAGGACTTCGGTCTATCAAAGGGAATATGCTCCGTACGGTGCTTACCGCTTTGATTATTGCTATAGGCATTACCTCATTGGTAGGTATCCTGACGGCCATTGATGGTATGCAGAGTTCTGTGGATAATAGTTTTGCGGGTTTAGGAGCCAATTCGTTTGATATTAAAGGTCCAAGGCTATGGAGACGAAGAAGTGGGGGAGTGGATGAAAAGGATTTTCCGCCTATAGAATACCGTCAGGCAAAATTATATAAAACGCTGTTTCAAGGCAAAACACCGGCAACAATCAGTATTTTTACCAGTGTAGCAGGAGCCGCACAATTGAAATATAAATCTATCAAAACCAACCCTAATACCCTGATACGTGGGATTGATGAAGATTTTCTGACAATTAAAGGATACAAATTGCAGGCGGGTAGGGATATTAATAAAAATGATATTGATTTTACGAACAATGTGGTGATTCTGGGGAATGAGCTTTCTGCATTATTATTTCCTAAAGAAAATCCGATTGATAAGGATATTACGCTATTGGGTTTGAGATTTAAAGTAATAGGCGTTCTGGAGAAAAAAGGAAGTATCAATGGTGGGGGTGACGACAGAGTAGCATTGGTGCCTTTAGAAACGGGTAGGCAGATAGCAGGTAACAGAACATTGACTTTTGATATAACAACCTCTGTACCAAATGTAGCTGATATGGATTATATTCTTGGTGAAGCCGAAGCTGTTATGCGACGAGTAAGAAAAGACCCTGTCAGCAAACCTAAATCTTTTGAAATGGAGCGTTCAGATGCTCTGGCTAAAGATTTTGAAGAGGTGACAGGTTATTTAAGAGTAGGCGGCTTCGGTATCGGGATTATTACTTTATTAGGTGCTGCCATTGCCTTGATGAATATCATGATGGTGTCGGTAACAGAACGTACAAGAGAAATTGGTATCAGAAAGGCTATTGGGGCTACGCCTTTCAAGATACGCCTGCAGTTCCTGATGGAAGCTATCGTAATTTGTATTCTGGGCGGTGTAGGAGGAATTATTATGGGTATATCCATTGGGAATGTCATTGCCAAAGTTATTAGTGATAAGAGTAGTTTTATTGTGCCATGGGGCTGGATGATAATGGGTATCATTGTCTGTGTAGTTGTGGGAGTTATATCT
>CALRLS020000591.1:0-3401 GCA_943368815.1 Cyanobium sp. NIES-981 | reverse complement strand
AATCTGTAAAAATCGCTGACAATTTTCTTGACTTCCACATCAAGTATGACAGTGTAGTTTTTTTCATCGTCAAGCAGCGGTCTATTCAGCGATTGATAGGGACTTGTAGATTTATAAATTGTATTTTTACCCACCTTTGTAATTTCCGGAGGATAAATGTCTCTCTCAAAATCTTTCGCTTTATACACTTTTTGTTGCCCGTAGGAGCAAAACGATACAAATAATAATAGGCATAGAAGGTTTTTCATAGATTCTTGATTTAGTATACAAACATAACTAAAAATTTAGTTATAAATTTTATTTGAAGGAAGATTTTTTTTTCTGGCGGATTGAAAGGCTTTTATTTAGACAAAACAGTATACAGAAATAAGGGATTAATTATATTTGTTAGACAAATCAGATAATATGGAGTATCAGGATATAATTGTAGAATACAAGGCTGCCATTGCCATTATTACGCTTAACAGACCAGCAGCATTAAATGCTCTGACTCCTTTAATGATAAAAGAATTGAAGCATACGCTGACGGATATTTCACAACGAGCAGACATAAAAGTGCTGTTAGTAAAAGGAGCAGGCAGAGCGTTTTCGGCAGGAGTTGATTTAAAAGCTTTGAATGAAGGTATACAGGGCGGTCAGTTCAAAGCCGCTGATATTTTGCAGGACGGTAATGATATTGCACATATTTTGCGAACTATGCCCCAACCGTCTATCGTAATGGTGCATGGGCATTGCTATACAGGCGCTACCGAACTGATGATGTTTTTTGATTTGATTCTGGCAGCCGAAGATGCAAAAATCGGAGATAC
The DNA here is from genome assembly GCA_943368815.1 of Cyanobium sp. NIES-981. Lineage (GTDB taxonomy): Bacteria > Bacteroidota > Bacteroidia > Cytophagales > Spirosomataceae > Emticicia. Next base: position 2,592 of record CALRLS020000591.1, on the reverse strand, counting down.
TCACAGCAAATGGGGTATATTACCCAAGTGGGGAATGACCCAGCGCCTGCCGCGATTAGTTGGCATATTGAAAGCCAAAGAATTATCATTTACAGCCAAACCCGTAACAGGCATAGAGGCCGAACGCATAGGATTGGTAAACAGGGCTGTGCCTCTGGAAAAACTGGAAGAAACGGCCTTTGAATTAGCCAATGAAATATTGCAAAACTCATCCCAGACAATTGCGGCAATGAAGCATCTCTATAATGAGGGTTTCTCGAAAACACTAGAGGAAGGTTTAGCCATTGAACAAGCCTTTCTGACCGAAATCACAGACAGAGTTGAGTTTTTAAAGAATTTTGAGAAGAATAAATGAGGGTTATAGGGTTTAAATTCCAAACCTGTTTAAACTTTTTATTTTATGACGAAAATGTGCGATTTTTTGATTAGACGAAGAGAAAAAATGAGTTCGTAGTAGAACTACGGACGAAATTTTTCTCTGAAGTATAATCGAAATAGCGCCGGGCGGCGACCCGCAATTTGCAGTCGAAAGAAATAAGTTTAAACAGGTTCTCCATAAAAAACGGTTTAAAAAATGCCGAATTTGGTAGAGACAGGGCATTGCCCTGTCTCTACATTCAAAATTAGGATTATCAATTTTTGGGCTTTTGGTATTCATATTTCTTCAGAATTTAATAATTTTAAGACAGTTTGTTTCTTAATTCGTAATGAATACTAATATCCTAATAGCCAATATCTATTTTTAAACAACCCTTTCGCTGTTATAAAAAATCCATGAATCCAACTACGACAGGCAAAGCCCCCTGCAATAATATTGAAATTTATTTTGAAACTTTCGGACGGAAACACCATCCGGCAGTTATGCTGATTATGGGACTTGATGCCCAAAGCATCATGTTTACCACTGATTTTATTGAACCTCTGGTTGAAGCGGGCTATTATGTAATTCGTTTTGATAACCGTGATATTGGCCTGTCGACATGGTTGAATGATACCTGGCACCGGAGGCGTCCCTATACATTGGAAGACATGGCAAAGGATACCACAGGCCTGATGGATTATCTCTCTATTGCTCAGGCACATATCATAGGGGTTTCGATGGGTGGGATGATTGCCCAGCGCTTAGCTATTTCTTATGCTGAAAGAGTACTTAGTCTGATATCGATTATGTCATCCGGTTTTATCCTGGACCCAACAGCAGTACCTTTTTTCAGAGGTCGGCCCTTTTACCGTCTGATTCCTTTTTTTCTAAAGAACGTCAGTATCAAAAGTAAACTTGTGTTTCCGGTAATAAATGTAGAGTCTTATGTAAAAACTTATCGCAGACTTAATGGGAATACTTTTCCATTCAATCATAACCATTTGCGTAATGTTTTCACAGAAGGAATAGAAAAGAGGAAAGGACAGAATCCGAGAGCAAGATTTCAGCAGTTTTGCGGTATTGCAGCATCAGGATCCCGCTTACATGAATTACACAAAATCAAGGCACCGACCCTGGTAATTCATGGCACTGAAGACCCGCTGATTCCACCAGTCCATGCCACTATATATGCTCCGAAAATACCCGATGCAAAAATGTTATGGGTGGAAGGCATGGGGCATCAATTGCCAAAGCCTGTTTTAGAAATTGTCATGCCTCCTATTATTGAGCATCTCAAAACAAATGCACCTGATTCAACCGATATAAATTAAATCTATGCAGACCATTGATGAAACGAAAACCGGTATCACTACCGCCGAAGAGTACATTGATAGCCTGCGTGGCAGAGCCCTGAAGGTTTATCTTTTTGGCGAACTGGTTGAGGATATTGTTGAACACCCCATGATTCGCCCGTCCATCAATGCCGTTGCAGAAACCTTTGATTTAGCCTTGCAGGAACCCGAATTGGCTACTGCCATTTCACCCTTTACAGGACAAAGGGTAAATCGTTTTCTCCATATTGCGCAATCAAGAGAAGATGTGGTTTTGCAAAACAAAATGCAGCGTAGATTAGGGCAACTGACAGGTACCTGTTTTCAGCGTTGTGTGGGTATGGATGCGTTCAATGCCTTGTATTCAACTACTTTTGAGATTGATGCACAATATAAAACTGCCTATCATACCCGATTCAAAGAGTTTATCTCCTACACCCAGAATAATAACTTTGTGATTGGCGGGGCTATGACAGATGTAAAAGGAGATAGAAGTCTTGCTCCCCACCAACAGGTCGACCCTGATTTGTTTGTGCATATTACTAAACATACAGCGGAGGGGGTATATATTACCGGAGCAAAGGCACATCAGACTGGTTGTCTGAACTCGCATTGGCTCTTGATAATGCCAACCATGAGACTCATAGAAAATGACAGAGACTATGCCATTGTCGGGGCTATTCCAGTAGATGCTGAGGGTATTACCTATATTTATGGTCGGCAGTCGTGCGATACCCGAAGTATGGAAGCAGGAGACATTGATGCTGGCAATGCGCAATATGGTGGTCAGGAAGCGATGGTGATTCTGGAGAATGTATTTATTCCTAAGCACCTGATTTTTATGGATGGCGAATATGAGTTTGCTTCAATGCTTGTTGAGCGCTTTACTTGTTATCATCG
>CALRLS020000590.1:0-3408 GCA_943368815.1 Cyanobium sp. NIES-981 | reverse complement strand
TGGCGGATATACGTACCTATAAGATTTGTACCCGACACGTATAAAATCATTAGCGTAACAAATATCCCTGCCATGATCTCAGTACTGCGTTTCATGCTTGTCTGCTCCGTCGCTAAAACGCTTGTTTTAAACAATGCGTCACCGATACGTTTATCCATCAGTAAGAAAAAGAATACATCAAGCGGCAATATAATCAGACTGATATTCCGTAGAATCAGATTAACACGCTTACCGGATTTATTCTCTACCCTAAGCCCTATAAAATACTTACCCGGGCTTTGTCCCTTTATTATATCCTTTATAATCAAAAGAATAAGCATAAGAGCCAATACCGGATAAATCATTGCCTCAAAACTTAGTTTCCATACAAATACGCCTAAGTCCATCAGCAACGCGGCAGGCGCTGAGCTAATCAATACATCTATCAGAAAGGCATATGTTCGTTTTTGTTGCATAAGACGCTTATCAGACTTTATGCTCAAATATAATTTAATTCGATAGTTTTATGAAAAATGCGGGCTTGTTTATTCATTATTCATATTATCCTTTAATCGATTTAAATCTTATCTATTCAATTATACAATCCGTAATTTCATTTTAAATGGAGTTTCTCTTTAGAATTCTATTTAAAATGGAATTTTGCACACTAAAATTGCATAAAAAAACCTATTTTTGCAGAAAAAATCCACTTCCCCGAGAAGTACAGTTCACAATCTATGAATATCGAATCATCATTAAAATCTGCTATCAAGCAAGCATTATCCAGTCTGTTTCAGGTGGAGGAAGAAGTAGTATTACAACCTACCAAGAGCGATTTTGAAGGAAACTACACCTATGTGGTTTTTCCTTTAGTGAAACAACTCCGAAAGAGTCCTGCCGATATTGCCAATGCCATAGGAGACTACCTGAAAGCCAACACAAACCATATTAAAAGCTATAATGTAGTGCAGGGTTTTCTGAACCTTGTTTTGGCCGATGCCGTTTGGTTCGATGTATTGAATGGCATTTTAGCCGATGAAAACTTCGGTACTTTGCCAAAGAATGACCAATCGGTAATGGTGGAATATTCATCGCCCAATACCAATAAACCCCTGCATCTTGGGCATTTAAGAAACAATTTCTTAGGCTCGTCTGTATCAAACATATTGATGGCCAATGGTTATAATGTCGTAAAAACCTGTTTGGTAAACGACCGTGGCGTGCATATCTGCAAGTCTATGTGGGCTTATCAGCAATTTGGTAATGGCGAAACACCTGAGTCATCGGGCTTGAAAGGCGACCATCTGGCAGGTAAATACTATGTGATTTTCGACAAGCATTATAAAACCGAAATTGAAGCCTTAATGCAGGGCGGCATGAGCGAAGAAGAAGCCAAAAAGAATGCTCCTGCCATTAAAGCCGTTCAGGAAATGCTCATTAAATGGGAACAAGGCGACGAAGAAACCGTAGCCCTATGGCGCAAAATGAACGATTGGGTATTTGCGGGTTTCAACGAAACTTACAATAAAATCGGTGTTTCGTTTGATAAGATTTACTATGAATCAAACACCTATCTGTTGGGTAAAGACATAGTGGAGGAAGGACTGGAGAGTGGCGTGTTCTTCAAAAAAGACAATGGCAGCGTATGGATAGACCTGAAAGAAGAAGGACTTGACGAAAAACTGGTGCTTCGTGCCGATGGCACATCGGTCTATATCACACAGGATTTAGGCACTACTGACCTGAAATTCCATGATTTCAATAATAATAAATCAATATGGGTGGTGGGTAACGAGCAGGACTACCATTTTCAGGTTTTGTTTGCCATCATGAAAAAACTCGGTCGCAGCTATGCCGATGGTTGTTATCACCTGAGCTATGGCATGGTAGATTTGCCGTCGGGTAAAATGAAGTCTCGTGAAGGAACTGTAGTTGATGCTGACGACCTGGTAAACGAAATGATAATAGAGGCCGAAGCATCCACACGTGAGCGTGGCAAGATTGATGATTTCAGTAAGGAAGAAGCCGACGCTTTGTTCAGGATGATTGCGCTGGGTGCCTTAAAATATTTCCTGTTGAAAGTAGAGCCTAAAAAGAAGATGCTCTTTAATCCTGCCGAATCTATTGATTTTCAGGGTAATACAGGGCCTTTTATACAATATACCCATGCACGTATCTGCTCTATTCTGCGTAAGGCTGCCTCACAGGGCATTGCGGTAGAAAATAAGGTGCAACATGTGGAAATAACAAGCTATGAAGCCGACCTGATTTTTGTATTGAACGATTACCCGAATATAATCAGGAAAGCCGGAGATGAGTACGCACCATCGGTAATTGCCAATTATGTATATGAATTGGCCAAGACTTGTAATCAGTTCCTACAGAATATTTATATCATGTTGGAAGAAGATGCCGACAAAAAACATTTCAGATTGGCATTAATAAAAGCAGTTTCAGAAACAATTCGTAAAGCAACTGCGTTATTAGGCATAGAAGTACCTAACAGGATGTAATACCTACCAGATTTTTCAATTCTAAACTTTCTTTTCAAATGAAAAAGAGCATTATCTTAGCAGCATTAGCCCTTATCACTATTATCGGAGCGATGAGTTTCCGAACAATCAGGTTTATTTTCTCAAACAAAGAACTAAGCCTTAGCCGTCCATCATCAGCCGAAGCTGTAGGTTCGTTTTACGATTATTCGTTGAAATCGCTTGATGGCAAACAAACCATTGACTTCAGCAAGTATAAAGGCAAAAAAGTAGTTGTATTGAACGTAGCTTCAAAATGTGGTTTTACTCCACAATATGCCGACTGGCAGGCTTTTCACAAGCAATACGGTGATAAAATTGTAGTATTGGGTATTCCGGCCAACAATTTCAAATCACAGGAGCCGGGCACCAGTGATGAAATCGCAGCATTTTGCGAAAAGAATTATGGTGTAACATTCCAGATGTTGGAGAAAGTAAGCGTAACAGGCGACGACCAACACCCATTATACAAATGGTTGAGCCATAAAGATTTGAACGGATGGAACGACAGTGCACCAAGCTGGAATTTCTGCAAATATGTAATCAACGAAAAAGGTGAGTTGACTAATTTCTTCGCTTCAAAAGTAAAACCTGACAGCGAAGAGTTTAAGAAAGCTGTAGGAATTTAATAGCGCTTTTTAATAAGATTTTATAACAACAAGGCACTCAGTTTGAGTGCCTTGTTTGGTTTTGAGGGATTATTCTATTGAGGCACCCTATTAATCAGGTGATTCTTCGATATGAGTAAGTCCCGTAGGGTAGGGTGTCCAATCCGTTAAAAAGTTCTTTCATATTTTCAAGACATTTCGTCTTCTAATGACTTGATTATCAGCAAGTACATCCTTACCCCATTGATCTAAATCTGCCATAGAAACGCTCTCTAAAGCTGTTTTTAAAT
>CALRLS020000589.1:0-3413 GCA_943368815.1 Cyanobium sp. NIES-981 | reverse complement strand
ACCAGTAAAGATTTCATGGCGTCCATTGGGCGGGTGTTCACCTCTTCCCATCTCGAACAGAGTAGTTAAGCCCCGCACCGCTGATGGTACTGAGTTCACCCTCGGGAGAGTAAGTAGATGCCAGATTTTTATTCAAAAGCCTCAGATAGCAATATCTGGGGCTTTTTTTATGCACTAAATTGCAGAAATAGCCTGTATACGGGATCATGCGTAAAAGTGGATCAATGGCTCAAGAATAAAAGTTGGGGACTAAGCATAAATTTTGGCGGGTCTGAAGAGGAAGAAAGTAATATTTCTTACACCTCTGAACTGATTTCTTTTTCTCCGAAACTCAGAATATTTTGATACACAATTGTTTTTTTAGATTTTTCCGTGCAAATTTACTTTCAGTAGCATAGTTTTTTTGTCTGGCTCGGTTGACATGTTTGGTATCTTGCGACACCAAATCAGAACGGTCGCAAAGTTCATCAAATCTAATGCGAAGTATTAGATAAAGGATAGATAATTAACAATATAACTCTAAAGCCACTTCAAATCCATCACAATACTGATCGTTGGAAAAATAGAAAATAATCCATTATCATTATATTTATGAGTTTCTTTTCAAAATTATTTGGTAGAAAAAAAGAAGATAATCAGGATTTAGAAAATACTGATGAAGAACATGGTAAATTCGCCATTTTTGTTGAAACAAAACTGCCAGAATTTACATATTCAGAATTGGATATTCAGCAACAGAAAATTATTGAGGTTTGCGAAACTGTTCTTAAAGATAACATTGCTCCAATGCTAATGTTTCAAGAAGAACCATTCAATAACCCTTATAATTTAGACTATTATCTTACATTGTGGAGCAATACGAATTATACTAACTTTTTAGGCATTGATGCAGACCAACATGCAGCATTTTTAGCTTATAATTTTGGACAGTACATGAGTAAAAAATATGGAATGAGTTGGCAAATAAAGTCTGATGGTTATGGTACACAAACAGTTTTGAGAAGCGAAGCACCAATAAAATTGGAGATTTATCCTGTTGATAGTACCTTAAAAGCTATAAAAAACAATAAAACAGCGATTTATCAAGGTATTGAGTCAACACTTATTAATGCAATTGATCTTGTAAAGTCATTATAGTCGAAAAATCTTTGAATGAATTGCAAAATCATAGAAAATTCTCAATTTTTCATTAGTGCAACATTCGGTTTGCGGGTGGCAGGCAAAAAGTTCAATCAATTTGAGGTTTTTTGGGGACACGGAAATATCTTTTTTTAGTTCAAATGATTTTCAATCTAACTCGCAACATTTGATTTGCGAAATTTCAAAAAGTGTTTGTTTAGTTTCCAAAAGTTAAGAATATTTGTTGCGTTAGGTGGGTATTCGGGCATGGTTTGGAGACATCGATTAGAAAAGTACGCCAAGTTTTCGGGTCTCCAACATACAAATTATGTAAAAGTTTTTATTCTAATTGCTTCGTAATCAGTATCTTACTGAATCATTATAATGCTTTTTGTTGTAAAGATTAGTGCAACAATACAAAAACTACGACAAAACTTTCGCATATTTATTATTGAGCGGTCAGGCAACAACCATTACCCAGCAAAGGCAAAAGCAAATGCTACCTTTTATGACTAAAATTTCTAAACGATTTTCTCGACGATAGGGGGTAGTTTCAGATAACAATATCTGGAACTTTTTTTGCTTTTTTACCAATTGTTTCTTGCAATAAGGTGTGCCATATTTTTATTGAATAATGCGAGCTCAGTTTCTAAAGGATCAAAAAAAGCTAAGTCTACATTTTCTACTTCAATGATTGCTTTTTGCAAAACAAGTTCGCCACTTGCCGTCAGTCGGATTGTTTTGGCTCTTGTGTCTGTTTCGTGTTCCTGCCTTGTGATAAATCCTTTTTCTTCCAGGGTTCGCAATACTTTTGATACCATCATTCTATCAGCATTACTTTGGTTGGCGATATCAACTTGAGTTACAGCTTTGTTTTTTTTTGAAAGCCACCCTAATGCTGCCAGCAACACAAATTGCGTTTGTGTCAGGTCCAATGGGTCTAAAACCTTCTTTTGTTTGCGCTGCCATAGCATAGTCAGCTGTCAGAGTAAATAACCGGGGCTATCGTTTGGGCTTTTAAAATGAAATTCAATTTCGTTATGCATAATGATATTGAAGCATTTGTGATGATATTAAATCGAAATCGTGCTGGTTGATTTCAAAGAAACCAAAACGAAATGGATATCCCCAACTTTTTTTGTTTTTAATAAAATCCAACTCCTCAATTATCGGGAGAATAGAGGTGTCCAGACATGGAGAAAACTCAATGTTGCGTCTTGACGGACAAAAGTCTTCTGAGGCCTGAAACTGACATACCTCATCATCTAATACTTTTCCCAATGCTGTAAATTCCTGACATTTGTCAGGTTTGCCCATAGTTTGTTTTCCTGAATAATATATTACAAAGTCTCCTTTTTTCATCCTCCTTAGTGGCGAGGTTTTTCCGTGGCAGGCCTGAGCAAATCCTTCTGCAATACCCTTTTTTACATGGTCTTTTGACGCCACAATTACCCAATATTTTGTATCTCTATTAATCATTGTTGAGCTTGTTCAATTTGTTTCTAAAAATGTAAGGATATAACCGTCCGGATCTTTTACCATCAATGTTTTGCCAAAGGGTGTATTGTTGATTAATCCTATCATCGTTACCCCTTTTTCAATCAATTGGCTTTGCAGTTCTTCAATCTTTTCGTCAATAGCAAACCAGAGTGAAGCACCAACACCCAATTCTTTACCGTCTAAATTTCCGATGGGTTTTCTTATAGCAAAACTTGCTTCACCCTTGTTGTATTTAAAAATGCAGGCTCCCGGATTGCTCATTTCCGATAACTCAAATCCTAATTTGTTTGTGTAGAAGGCTTTTGATACTTCCAGATCTCTTACCTGAAGAGAGGCAAACGCTAATTTTCTCATATTATTTATTTTTGTTGTCGCAAATATAATATACACGACTACAAAATACTAATCCTTTTTTATTTTGTTATTCAAGCCAATCAAATTATGATTTTTATCAACTGAAGCCTTGGTAGTAGCATTATAAATAACTTCCAAAAGTAGTCAAAAATCATAATCTCAGATTAAGAGTCCACTATGGATTTAAGCAATTAATTGAAGAAACGCAATTAATCACTCATAGAAATATATTGACATATCCAGGAAATCACGGGTTTCCGTAATTGATTAGGCTTTTTTTTATTTAGACCTTGTCACGTCCTGAAATAGCGTTACAATAAAAGTAATGTTATGAAAGAAACAATTGCAAATCAGTACATTAAACGTACACAGAAAGATTACAGTTATGCTTTTAAATTAGCCGTAGTTCAAGAGGTTGAGAACGGAGAATTGGGAATAAA
>CALRLS020000588.1:0-3414 GCA_943368815.1 Cyanobium sp. NIES-981 | reverse complement strand
ATATAAAAGGTTGTATGCGCCATGAAAAGTATTTTATAAAAGAGGAATCGGACGTACAGTTCTTTCTTCTAATGATATGAAAGTTTCAGTTCGTTGTATTCCCTGCACTTTTTGTACTTTATCATGAAGCACTTCTCGTAAATGCGGTGTATCCCGGCAAACAATCTTGGCAAAGATGCTGTACATACCCGTGGTATAGTTAATACTTACTACTTCGGGTATCATTTCTAACTGGTCGGCCACTTCATCATACAATGAACTTTTATCTAAGTAAATCCCTATAAAAGCGCTGATATCCCATCCTAATTTAATAGGGTCTACAATCAATTGCGAACCTTTTACAATGCCCATTTGTTCCATCTTTGTCATCCTGACGTGCACAGTTCCGCCAGAAACAAAGATTTTTTCTCCAATGGCCGTATAAGGCATCTTTGCATCCTGCATTAATAGCGATAAAATCTTTAAGTCTGTTTTATCAATTTCTAAATTTTTGTCCATTCAAAGTATATGTTTTTGCGAATTTATCAAAAATTCCATTATTAATTTACGAATCATTCAAATTTTTAAGAATTTTTATAAAAAATTTGCAATCTAGCAGAATTATATTGTAACTTTGCATTGTCAAAGCGAAAGAGATGTGCCTTGACAATGATAATGTAAGGTGATGAAATTGGCAGCCATGCCCTCCTGTCTCGGGGGTGGTGAGAATAGAACAAACGCAGCATAAAGCCGGACAATTTTAGTCGACTGGGATTGACCACCAAAATTTGTACTGTGGCTAACTACACCGTGGGCGGTTCGAGTCCCCCTCTTACAGCGTGAAGTATGAAAGATTTATGATTAAATTTCTTTCATACTTTTTTTTTAAGTATGTTTGCTTAACAAAAACATTATTTGGTTTTTAGTTTGTTGATGAAGTGTAATTGCGACACGCAGTTCCGAATTGAGGATTGCGTGTTTTTTATTTAGGCCTTTTTTTGCTTGTTTTTAGCCATTTAAAGGCTGTTTTTAATCAATTTCCAGATTTGCTTATTATGTAAATTATCGCTTTATTCAACAAAGAAATTCAAACTTCACCCCAGATGCAACCGACCATTCCCGTATTTACTAATGACGCTATAGTGCTGGGCATTTTACTTGTTACACTAGCTCTGATTTTTTATTCGTCTAAAACCAAAGCCCTCAGTAAATTCTATAAAGTCGTCCCTCCTATACTATTATGTTTTTTTATTCCGGGGCTGTTTAGCTCATTCAATATCATTTCAGCCGAAACTTCGCAGTTAGACGAAACCGCTTCACGGTTTCTGCTACCTACCTGTCTTGTATTTTTTACATTAGGAATCGATTTTCAGGCTATTAAGCGATTAGGTGGTAAAGCATTGTTTGTCTTTCTGATTGGCGCAGTTGGTGTGATGGTCGGAGGCCCATTAGCTTTATGGATTGGTAAATGGCTTGACCCCGGCTTTTTAAACAGAAATGGTGAAGAAGTATGGCGTGGATTAGCCACGATTGCCGGAAGCTGGACAGGCGGCAATGCCAACCAACTGGCGTTGAAGGAAATATTCCAGCCTGCTCCCAACGTTTTTGCACAAACGAGTGTCATAGATGTATTATTCTCTGAGCTTTGGCTGGGCTTACTTTTATATTTTGTTGGCAGGGCAGCCATTATTGATAAAAAGATGAAAGCCGATGCATCAGTAATTGAGGAAATCAGAATTAAAGTAGAGAATGAAGGCATAAAACAGAAGAATCCTGACTATCAGGAACTGATGATTTTGCTGGCAGTAGGCTTCGGAATCACTGCTGTTTCTCACTTCTTTGCTGATATGATAGCACCCTTTATTGAAAAGAACTATCCTGCTTTGAAAGCATATAGTCTGACATCAAAATCATTCTGGATTGTGACAATTGCCTCATCATCCGGTCTAATACTATCGACGACCAAAGCGCGAAAACTGGAGGCATGGGGAGCTACTAAATACGGTACGCTGTTTTTATATTTTCTGATTGCAACCATCGGTATGCAATTGCATATTTTTGATGCTTTTCAGAACCCTACATTGCTTCTGGTAGGTCTGATCTGGATTCTGACACATGCTGTTTTTACTTTAATGGCGGCGAGAATGGTACGGGCTCCGTTCTTTTTTACGGCGGTTGGCTCACAGGCAAATGTAGGGGGTGTTGCCTCTGCATCTGTGGTAGCAGCGGCTTTTCACCCTTCTTTAGCACCCATTGGAGTACTATTAGCTATTTTAGGAAATGCCATTGGGACGTACTGCGGATACGTTACTGGTCTGATTATGCAATGGATTGCAAATTAGGCACTGTTTTTGTCTATTGTTCATCGTTAGAGCATGTTTAAAAATTATGATTCGACCTGCAAAGCACATCTTTTTCATCTATACTGCGTTGCATTTTTTCGATGTAGCTGCTGGCTACATCTGCAAAATGCGCCTTGTCTAGCTGAAAAATCTGCACTTTTCGGTCAGAATAACAAAATTTAAACATGCTCATAGTTTAATGAAGCCCCAAAATTAACTTTTTTTAATGAAAAACCGTGAAGAAACCTATGTATATACTGAATTCGTAGACTAATCAATGCCCTTGAAACGCTCCAATAAGGCTTTTGCTCCCTGAATTGGAAGCATTTTACCTGATAGAATATTTTCCTTAATATCAGCAAGTCCGGCTTTTATGGCAGGATTATTAAAGAAATCATCTTCTAAAGCCTGCCTTATAAAAGTATACAGCCATTCAAGATTCTGTTTTTGTCGGTTTGTATCCCAGAAGCCATTTTCATGCATTTTTTGCACATAGGTCTGGATGGTTTCCCATATTTCTGAAATGCCTGTATTTTTGAGAGCCGAGCAGGTCAGTACCGGTGTTTGCCAGTTATTGGCCGCAGCAGGGTAGAGGTGAAGCGCTTGAAGGTATTCAAGTCTTGCGTTTTTTGAGGCTTGCGTATTATCACCATCTGCCTTTGTAATAGCAATGGTATCGGCCATTTCAATGATACCTCTTTTTATTCCCTGTAATTCATCGCCTGCACCTGCCAGCATCAATAACAGGAAGAAATCAACCATACCCTTTACTACCGTTTCTGATTGCCCGACACCCACGGTTTCTACAATAATAATATCATATCCGGCTGCTTCGCAGAGCAATATGGTTTCACGGGTTTTGTTGGCAACGCCACCAAGGCTATTCCCGGCAGGTGAGGGGCGGATATAAGCCAGGGGGTCATGGGCCAGTTCTTCCATACGGGTTTTATCACCCATAATACTCCCTCTCGTAATCTGACTTGTAGGGTCAATAGCTAAAACGGCAATTTTTTTGTTTTGGGCAGTAATAGTCTTACCAAAAACTTCAATGAAAGTACTTTTTCCAACGCCCGGTACCCCTGTAATACCAATT
>CALRLS020000587.1:0-3414 GCA_943368815.1 Cyanobium sp. NIES-981 | reverse complement strand
GGCTCGGTTATGATTTTCTTTTTACTGCGAAGAAAAAGGAATATTCGCTCGAAACATTCAAAATCAATACATTGCTATTTCCGAAAAGTTTCAATGTGTACGATAGTTATGCCGAAGCGCTCAATGCCAACGGTAAACGTGAAGAAGCCATTATCATGTACCAGAAATCAATAGCTATGAACCCAAAAAATGAAGGTGGGAAAGAAATGTTGAAACGTATTCTGGAAAACAAATAAGGCAATTATGAAAAAACTATTTAAAACATTCCTCATTATTTTAACAATCGTTTTTGTTATCGTAGCTATAGGTTCATTCTCGGCCAATAAATACTATGAATCGAAACTGAATAAAGAAATTCATATTGAAGAGGCTTTAAGCGTAAACGAATTAAGCGAGATACTTGATAAATACAAAGGATCATTGCTCTATGTTGACCATTCATCTGTTAATTGTGGGCCTTGTTTCATAGAATTGCGAGACTATGCCCCGAAATTACAGGCACGATACAAAGACAAGCCAATTATCTTTCTTTATATCTGTTCCGAAAGCAGCTATCCTTTAAAACACGTAAGTAATGGTGTACTATGGCGTCGAAAATTGGCTGCCACTCATGCCAAAGGGCAACATTATCTTGTAAATAAAGAATTCAGCCTTAAAATTTTTAACCAGACTGTCCGGAAAGACATAGGCGAAGTACCATACTATCCATGGCAATTTATTGTCGATGAAAACGGAAAGATTATTAATAGCCATGCTGCCCGCCCTTCCGATGATTCCAATAAATTGTACGTGCAATTAGATAGTTTACTATTAACGAGAAGATAAATTAACTTTTACTTGTTTTATGAACTTTTAATGTTAACTTTAACAAGCTTTAATCTATCTCATGAAGTTTGAAATTGTAGAATTAGATAATCTTTCCGGTCCTGAAGCAACTATCTATTCAGTAATTATCAATGACGATTCAGAAACGTTGTTTGATAAATTTTTGAATGAGAATAAAAATCTTTTCAGAGAAGAATTAAGAATTATAATTGCCACACTTGATGAGATTGCACAAAGAAATGGAGCAAGGAGAAGCTATTTTAAAGAAAATGAGGGCAAACTTGGTGATTTAGTATGTGCTTTATATGATACTCCTTTATCCAATCTACGGCTTTATTGCATCAGATTCGGAACAACAGTTATTATTTTAGGAGGTGGCGGTCATAAACCAAAGACTATCAGAGCTTTACAGGAAAACGACAAATTGACAAGAGAAAATTACTTACTCAGAAAAATCTCAGCATTAGTCTACCAAAAAATGAAAGAGCGAGAAATTTTCTGGGAAAATGAAATGGAATTAGGCGGAAATTTAATTATAGATACCGATGAGTAACGCAAGAAAATACCATAGCAAAATTGTTGAGGAATTGAAAGAAGAAGTTTCACCTCCACTAAAAGGGCTCATTTCCAAGCGAATGAGTCTGGCAGCTAAAATAGATGGTGCCCTTAATGAAAAAGGCTTAACTAATCAGGAGTTTGCCTTTATGATGGGTAAGAAACCATCTGAAATCAGCCGCTGGCTGAGTGGTACACATAATTTTACTACGGAGACTCTCTGGGAAATTGAACGTGTATTAAATATTCAATTGTTAACCAGCTCTTATCCCAAGCCTGAGGTATTGAAGGAAAAAGAAGAATTAAAGACCTTTATAGTTAACGAAGTAGAAAAGGCATTAGATAAATATTTGAGCCGCAATAAGGATATAACCCACTAACACTGCTAATGCTAACCGCCATAGCCATAGATGATGAGCCACGGGCACTTGAAGTAGTAGAAATGCACGCTTCAAGGGTACCTTTTCTTGACCTGAAAGCCACCTTTACGGATGCTTTTGAGGCAATCCCCTATTTGCAGCAAAACAAAATTGACTTATTGTTTCTCGACATAAAAATGCCGGATATATCCGGCATTGAGTTTATCAATATTCTGCAAAAAGTACCTATGGTGGTATTTACCACGGCGTACTCTGAATATGCCGTAAAAGGTTTTGAACTGGATGCCATTGATTACCTATTGAAACCTTTTTCGTTGGCAAGGTTCACCAAGGCCTGCAACAAAGCCTTAGAAATCAGCCAGTTAAACAAAAGCAATACCTCTGATTTCGTATTTCTGAAAACAGGCTATGAAGAAGAAAAAGTTTTTTTTGATGATATTTTATACATAGAGGCCGAGGGCAATTATATGTCTTTCATTCTAAAAAACAAAAAACTACTAAGTCGGCAAAACATCAGCGAAACACTCAGTTTCTTACCCTCCGGCCAATTTGTCAGAATTCACCGCTCTTATATTGTGGCTATCAATAAAATCCAGAAAATTAACCGCCAGTCGGTCTGGATAGCAGGTAAAGAAATATCAGTTGGAGCATCTTATGAAGATAAGCTGCTTGAAATCAGAGAAAAGTTAAAAAACTAAATACCTTATTGTCGTCTACGATTTAAAGAAGCAAAAAGATAAAAAAATCGTCAAAGTAGAGACAGGGCATTGCCCTGTCTCTACCAATTATCACCTTAGATGAAATACCCTAAAAGCGACATATTTTAAATATTCCTAAAAATAATAAGTCAATAAGAAGTTTAACAAATCTTCAGATAAATTACCACCAATTTCAAAATTCAAAAATTATCATAATTTTGTAGAGAGAATATACCCTTACAAAAAACCTTAAACTCTCTCCAAAATGAAAGAAGCTAATACTACAGGATTTGCCATCATCCGCATTATCACAGGCTTATTAATGGTCTATCATGGTTTTGAGATATTTAATAGCGCCCAAATGAATGAATATGCCTCATGGGATTCTATTAAAAGCATGCCTTTCCCTGCTTTTTGGGCTTACCTGGGAAAAGGCGCTGAATTAGTCGGAGGAATTCTGCTGACCATTGGCTTCATGACTCGCCCTGCCGCTATCCTTCTTGCCCTTACCATGCTTTTTATCTGCTTCAAAATAGGGAATGGAAAATTCTGGTATGATGCCCAACACCCGTTTTTATTCGCACTGTTATCGATGATTTTTTTCTTTACCGGGCCGGGTAAGTGGAGTGTAGACAATGCCAGAAAGTGACGTTCCGCTAAAGCTTTTTCAGGCAATTCTTCATGCCTTTTTCTATGGCAGCATAGTTTTCAATGACTTTGCCTACGTAAATAAAAGAAATATAATAAGGCTTAGTCAGCAATTCTTTATTCAGCCTGTATGCTTCTTTCATGCGTCGGCGAATCTGGTTTCTGTCAACCGCATGTTTGAATTGGCGTTTAGGTACTGAAAAAAGTACCTGAGTGATATTTTCTTCAGATTTCTTACAAACCGCCCTGACAGGATAAGCAAAAGCACCCTCGTTGGCAGAATTTTTTCTGTCAAACAGGCTGTCTAT
>CALRLS020000586.1:0-3419 GCA_943368815.1 Cyanobium sp. NIES-981 | reverse complement strand
TTTGTTACCCGATGATTATGAAGGTGAAACCAATACCCCTGAGAACAATTCTCCTGAAGCATTGGTTAGATTATATAGTGAAAACGAACAGCGATTCTGGTTAATTAATGGTGAGGTGAAGGACGCTAACGGGCTCCCGGTGGAAGCTGCAGATGTATTTGTAAACCAAACAGAGAACGGCGTAAAAACCAATGCTGACGGTAAATTTACACTTAAAGTACCTACAACTTTACAACAACCGGACTTGTTAATTACTCACCCGAAATTCTATACTGCTAAAGAAGCATTTAACGCCAGTGGAAATACTAAAATACTTGATATCCGTTTAAGACCGGATAATTTTTCGGCCAGCAATGAAAAAGACAAGGAGTTTCAGAAAAACTGGAAAATATTCTCAAAAACATTATTAGGCGACCCCAAAGCCCTGATGGGTAAAACGCAATTTCCGGAAAGTTGTGAGGTTTCCAATCCTGAAGTGATTCACTTTGAGTATGACGAATCCAAAAAGCTGATAGCCAGGTCAGATAAGCCGCTTTTTATACGGAATAATGCCCTGGGATACATCATAAGCTATCAACTGAATCAATTCGAATATGATGGAAAAGAGAGTAAGATTACAGGCGATAAGTTTTTTGAAAAACTGACACCCGAAAATGAAAAACAGCAATTGCTCTGGAAAAAGAACCAGTTAAAAGTTTATCAGGAAAGTCTGAAGTATTTTCTTGTTTCAGGCATTCAGAATAAACTTGAAGAAAATGGTTTTGCTGTCTTTAAAATGAGGAAAATACTTGATAGCTACGATGCCAGAACAACGGTAGCATCACAATTGGCTGATAGTTCGTTAATAGCAGTTAAAGCCACCGATTTATACAAATTTGACGTTGAAACCAATCATTATTATTTACACTCGGAGTATCCATTATTGGTATTTTT
Organism: Cyanobium sp. NIES-981; assembly: GCA_943368815.1. Taxonomy (GTDB): domain Bacteria; phylum Bacteroidota; class Bacteroidia; order Cytophagales; family Spirosomataceae; genus Emticicia. The sequence goes on along the minus strand of CALRLS020000586.1, from coordinate 2,486 downwards.
AAAAAACAGAACCGAAGCTGTGCCCCTAACTTTTAAAGATTATCCGTACAAACGCTCTCAGATTGTATTGCCGAATTTATATCTTGAATTTACAAAAGACGGCACTGTGACCAATTATCAGAATGCCGAAATGCGGGATTTCTGGGGTATAGAAGGAATCGCAAGTAGTCTGCCTAATGATTTTGTACTTAATAAAGAAGATATAGACAGAATCAACTTTGAAAGTCTGGAAGTAATGGTTCCTAAGAGTATAAGTATTGATAGTACAAAGCAAATTGCCTATAATGGCATACAATTTAACAGAACCCAGATTGAAGTACCGGTAGAAAAAAATTATCTGAGTGTGCCAACTGACTTTAATGTAAAAATAAGGGATCAGGACCTTAGCCTTACAATTTTTGATTTACTGCGCAGAATACCCGGATTACAGGTAAGGTTTGATAATAATACAGGCAATTATTTTATAGGCTTTGCAAGTTCTTTGAGTCCTAAAGGAGGTGTCCAACCGATTGCCTTATCTATCGACAATATCTTTACAGATAACCTGAGTACAATTAATACACTACTCGGTTCATTACCCGTAAGTGAGGTTGCAACACTTGGAGCGGTTAAATATGCCAATACCGCTGCTTATGGAGCCCGTGGTGGCAATGGAGTAATTGTGATAACCACAAAGAGATAAAATTAAAAATCCCTTAACAATATCAATAGTTCTGGCCTACGATTTTTCTTTTTACTTATTTTTATTCTTCTTTGCTATATCTTCCTACTAAATGCATTCGATGGAAAATTATAGTATTGTATTGTTCATTATGGGTTTGATGATTGTACTGTCAGCCATTGCTACCCGAATAAAAATCCCCTATCCTATTATATTAGTAAGTGCAGGCATTGGTGTAGGTTTTATTCCCGGTGTGCCAACTATCATCTTAAATCCGGAAATTGTATTTCTGATTTTCCTTCCTCCTTTATTGTTTGATGCGGCTTTTAATATTTCGTATAAAGAGCTACGGCGTAATATTGCCACTATCAGTACTTTGGCCATTCCTTTAGTGTTTTTTACTACTACGGCCATTGCAGTAGTGGCGCATTACCTGATACCCGGCATGACATGGCCGATTTCATTTGCCTTGGGTGCCATACTTTCTCCGCCTGATGCCGTGGCTGCTACTAATGTAACCAAGGGGCTGGGCTTATCACATCGTACCCTGACTATACTCGAAGGCGAAAGTCTGGTCAACGATGCCTCCGGTCTGATTGCTTTTCGTTTTGCTGTTGCTGCCATTACAGGCATAAGTTTCAGTTTTCAAAAAGCCATTCCTGAATTTTTCATTGTTGCTTTAGGTGGAGTTTTGGTGGGTATAGTTATTGGCAGAATCCTTGCGTTTTTCTTGCTGAAAGTTTATCATAATAACCTGATTGCCATCAGTGCCATGGTGCTTTCACCTTTTATTACTTATCTTCTGGCGGAAGAAATTCATGTTTCAGGTGTCTTAGCAGTGGTGGTTCTTGGCCTTGCACTGACATTTCAGTCGGGGAAACTGATTTCATCTGAAACCAAAGAACAGAACAAGCATTTCTGGGATGTAATCATTTTTCTATTGAATGGACTGGTGTTTATTCTTATTGGTTTGCAGTTCCCGTCAATTATTAATAGTATCAATAGTGAAGATATTCTGCCATTTATAGGTTATAGCTTTCTGATTAGTTTTATCATGTTGATTTTGAGGATTCAGTGGATATTCGGACATAGTAAAAACCTCCAGAAGGCTATAGACAAGCAGACAAAGAAAATTATGGGTTTCAGTACAGGGCTTTATGCTGATGAAAAAATTGACTGGAAAAACTCCATGATTATCGGTTGGGCAGGTATGCGTGGTATTGTTTCATTGGCTTCTGCACTATCATTGCCTTTAGTACTAAGCGATGGCAGCCCCTTTGTTCAGCGGGAATCAGTTATCTTTATATCTGTTGTAGTAGTGCTGATTACACTGATTATTCAGGGACTAACCCTGCCTTTAGTAGTAAAAGCAGTAGACAGGGCTGAAAAAAGAAATGAAAATTCAAAACTATGAAAAAAATACTGGCAGCAATTACCATTTTTATCGGGCTTTATGCCTGTCAATCACAAAAACAGACATCAAACAGCAATACCCGACAAAAACAGGTATGGGTTTTTCTGATGGCGGGGCAGTCTAATATGGCAGGCAGGGGAATTGTTGAGGCGCAGGATACAATTCCTGACCAAAGAATACTGACCATCAATAAGGACTTTCAAATCATACCTGCTAAAGAGCCCTTGCATTTCTACGAGCCAAAGTTAAAAGGGCTGGATTGCGGCCTCTCATTTGCCAATACTTTATTGAAAGATATTAATAAAGACATTACGATATTGATGATTCCGACTGCCGTGGGTGGAAGTTCAAGCAGACAATGGTTAGGAGATTCAGTCTACAGGAATGTACAATTATTAACCAATTTCCGTC
>CALRLS020000585.1:0-3423 GCA_943368815.1 Cyanobium sp. NIES-981 | reverse complement strand
CGGAACAATATGCGTCCTAACGAAGTGACAGATTGGAAGCGCAATTTCTCAATTAGTGCTACAATTGCTGTAAATATCAGGATTGTCGTCTCATCCAGAATTGGGCGTCCTTCCAGCGAAGTTCTTTTCCGTAAAACTCTCTTTTTCGGTCAAGAAATTGATTGTAAATAACACTAAGGTCATTCCAATATGTGGCGAAGGCAGATACATGACCATTATTCAGGTCAATTAAAGCTTTTGCACCGCTGCAACCCGAGGTAAGCGCAAAGCCTATTCCCATTGATGAAATGGGGTCAAAGGCCACGGCTGCGTCGCCAATAGCCAGAAAATTCGGTCGCTCATGGTGTTCTACAATTTGCGAAAATGCATTTTTAGTCCATAAATGCTCTTCTGAGCTTGCATTTCTTAAAAGTTTCCTGATATGTCTCGTCTGAGAAAGCAGGTAATTCCAGTTGTCATTTTTTTGCAACTGGAGATTCTTCACTATATCAGCATCTGTAAAAAATGTAATATTCACCCTCGAATTAGGTAGGGCCGAGCAATACCACCAGCCGTCACTGACGGTTTCCATATAGATTTCCTGCATTAACTGCTGATCTGATTTAAAAGTGGCAAAAGTGCCTACTCCAACCAGTTGATCGGCCTTGCTTGTTTTTATATCCAGGTATCGGCAAATGCTTGATTGTCGTCCTGTTGCATCCATCAGGTATCTGGATTGTAGCATGATTTCCCCTTTTGTTTCATGCTCAATTTTAATGTTCCAATAGCCGTCCGGGGTTTGCTCTATCAGCTTGATACGGCTTCTGGGTAATATTTTTGCCCCTGCCTGTGCGGCTCTTTCAACAAGATGAAGGTCGAATTTACCCCTGTCCATCTGATAGCTTTGACCGTTCAGAGAAAATATCGAATGTCTCGAACTCATGTTTTCACTACCCCATGCAGCCAGTGAGCCATAGCCATTAAGGAAACAGTCTTTATCAAAATCCTCCCGTTTTATTCCGATATATGATAAAATATCAAAAATGCTGCTACTGACCTGTTCTCCTACTTTCAGGTTTTCGAAAGAAGAATTTTCAACAATGACGACCTTTAATGCTGAATAACACAAAATGCTCATTGCCGCTGCAGTTCCGGCTGGTCCTGCACCGACAATGAGTACATCAGTCTGAATGTTGTTTGCCATTATCGTCTGTTTCTGCTACCAGACCGCGGTTTGAGCAAGCCTACAGTTTCTATTGGTTTGAACGCCTTGTCTTCCAGATAGTCAACAAGCATAGCTGCTTTCAGGCTTCTTTTCTTTACTTTATCCTTATTAGGTTCTATAAAAAACACAGGAATTGTGGTTTCGTTGTCTGCCATATTATTGCTTATGTTTCCTACATGCCAGTTTTTATAGGTGAAAAGGTCATTGTTTCGCTCGGTCTCAACCATGTAAGGGTAGCTTTTATTGCCGCCGTTCACATCTCTGATAAACCCAAGCGAGTACCAGAATTCAACCATCTGGGTAAAACTATTGATGCCTCGTGCATAATTCATTTGCTGTCCGGCAGGAACATTGGTTTTGGCCTGACCTTCTGCGGTGAACTCACCAACCAGTACATCCCATGGGCTTTGTGGTGGCCACCAATAGCTATAGTAAGTCGGAGGCATCGGAATCGTATCGCCATCAACCGTAATTTTGTTTACAGCAGGGTCTGTAAAATTAATGTACTGTACAGTACACTGGAAAAAATCTGCCTGCCATGGGCACGCCATTCTTTTGGTGAGGTCACCCGGTTCACAGCCTCCTCCTTCGCATTCGTCGCGAGTTGGGGTCAGGCCATGAGCGAAATAATAGCTTTCATCCTGATATCTTTTAATCACATACGGAGATTCATAAACGGCAGGGTTTTGCATACTCCAGGTTACTTCAATGCCCGGGCACATCGGCAGACCAACACAATTGCCCACACTTGCAGTGTCTTTCTTATTTACGGGGTATGGGTCATAATTTTTGTCATTGGTAAAATTACCGTTTGCCCATTGTCCAAGCAGAAATAACTGGGTATCGTTCAAAGCCATGAACTTCATGATATTGATATTGCTGACCGAATTGCTGCCGGAATTTAAAATCATCATCGGGAATCTGGCTTCACCATCCATTTTGAAAAGCTCTTCCTGCGGAAGGTAATCCGGATTTGGCGGCTGTGCATCGGCTTGTCTGAAATAGGAGTAATAAGCCTGACGGTTTTCAAGATTGTCAGCCGAAGGATCTGTATAATTAAAGGTATTACTGGCAAAGGCCATCATTGGCTGTACGTTTGCCACCCATTGGTACCTGCTGATTCTGTTGATAATGGGCAAAATATCGCGTTGAAAATTGGCACAATATTCTGTATTCCATACGCCGTCTTTGCACATTTCAGGCACAAGATTAAAATCTCTCACGCCTACATCAAACATTGTGTCGCTCAGGTTAGAAATATTAACAATCTCCGGTGCAAAATCCGGAGAACCTACAACTATCCATGCGCTTAGCCCAACCGAAGTGCCATCTTTAAAAATTACATTGCAGTATACCGGCCCGTCAGAAATATCATCGTGCCAGGTATTAGAGCCGCCATAACTGGTAAGGGGCTCATCGCCTCCTGCATTGCCATATCCGCCTAATACGACAAGCCGCCCTGCATTATCCGTTAATAAATCACCTAATGTTTTTATGGGTACGCCATAGGTAACTGTTTCTCCGGGATACTGAACCGGATAACCTGCAGGGGCGTTCTCTTTGTTAAATCCTATCGATTGTTGCTTGCCTGAAATAGTTCGTGGTCCCGGATCAATAAACAAACTCTGTCTCGCCTGTCCAATGATGTCAGGATTCCGCAAAGGAATATTCTGATTCTGGTAACTATTGTCTTGTCCATACAAAAGATTCCCCTGCAGCTCGGAATACTGATACCATTCAGCTTTCTTACTGGCCAGATGTACGGTCCATTCAATTGATTCAACATCCGGAGAATCCAGCGTTAGTTCCTGACCGTTTTCATCATAAATACTAAAGGGTTGTCCTTGTCTTTTGACCAGCCCGGCGGCATCTTTAAATTGTGAAATCGTTCCTGTCGCATTGCCCTTACTGTCGGCATCATACGGCAGTCCTCCGATTTCTGTGGGTGCGAGGCAAATATCAGTAGTACTATTGCCTAAGCGGGCGATACCTACTGATGGATGTAAACTTAGCTTCATGTTTAGAATTTCCTACTCGTGTGGCTTTTCGGTTTCGCCTCAGTCATAGACTGAATTAATGAATCAGATAGTGTGCTTGCTTTAATTTCGAACTGAGACTTATCGTTGATGAGTAAAATTATTAAGTATGTTTAAACCGGATGAGAGTATAAATACCTGATTTTATTTTTAGGTCTTAGAATTGTACCGCTTAAAAGTTTT
>CALRLS020000584.1:0-3426 GCA_943368815.1 Cyanobium sp. NIES-981 | reverse complement strand
TGAATCAATGGAAACGTATCTCTGATATTTCTGACGAATACTCAACAGGTAATCTTCACCTGACCACCCGTCAGGATATACAGATTCACTTTGTAAGCCTTGACAGAACGCCTGAATTATGGTCTAAATTAGAGCAGGATAAAATCACTCTTCGTGAAGCATGTGGTAATACAGTAAGAAACATTACTGCCTCTCCTACTGCCGGTATTGACCCTAAAGAGCCTTTCGATGTTACGCCATATACCCATGCAGCGTTTGAGTATTTTCTAAGAAATCCTGTATGTCAGGAAATGGGTCGTAAGTTCAAAATATCATTCTCTAATACGGATGAAGATACTGCATTGAGTTTCATGCATGATTTAGGTTTTATTCCTAAAATTCAGGATGGCAAAAGAGGTTTCAAAATAATGCTGGGTGGCGGCCTTGGTGCACAACCTGCTTTGGCGCATGTAGCTTATGAATTTTTAGAAGCAGACCTTATCATTCCCTTCATCGAAGCGGTTATCCGGGTTTTTGACCGTTATGGTGAAAGAAACTCCCGTCATAAAGCCCGCATGAAGTTCCTCATTGCTAAAATCGGCTTTGAAGAATTCATGAAACTGGTTGAAGAAGAAAAAACAGCCCTGAAAGTTAAAATCTATCCGATAGATACCGAAAAAGCTGATTTCCAATATAATTATTCTACTCCTGAGAATCAGGAAATACCTGAAAATACAACAGAAGCCTATAAAAACTGGTACAAAACCAATGTTTTTGCTCAAAAACAGGAAGGTTATTATGGTGTTTTTGTTAGAATTCCCTTAGGTGATATATCGAGTGTGGTATCAAGAAGTTTAATTGAAAAATTAAGACCATATATCGCCGATGATGTAAGAGTAACTGTCAATCAGGGCTTGCTATTCAGATTTGTCCAGGCCAAAGACTTATCTTATATCTTTAGTGTATTGAGCGAATATAATCTGGCTGCTCCGGGCGCTAACAGTATAGCCAATATTACGGCTTGTCCTGGTACGGATACCTGCAACCTTGCGATTTCAGACAGCACCAAAATTACCCTTGAATTTGAGAAAGTTCTGCGTGAAGATTTCCCTGAATTGGTTGAAGAAAACAACATGCAGATAAAAATATCGGGTTGTATGAATGCCTGTGGCCAGCATAGTATGGCACACATCGGTTTTCATGGAAGTTCGCTTAAGGCAGCCGGAAAAGTTCTGCCTGCACTACAGGTATTGTTGGGTGGGGGTGTAAAAGGAAACGGTGAAGGCAGAATTTCGGATAAAGTTATTAAAATACCAAGTAAACGAGGCCCACAGGTTCTAAGAATCGTGTTGAATGATTATGAAACCAATGGTTTGGATGGTGAGTATTTCAACGATTATTATGACCGTCAGGGTGAGAAATATTTCTATGCTTTGTTGAAGCCATTGGCAGATTTAACTACTTTGATTGATACCGATTTTATTGATTGGGGTCGTGATGAGCTATTTCAGACCGAGATTGGTGTAGGTGAGTGTGCGAGTGTAATTATTGACCTGATTGCTACAATCTTCTACGAATCAGAAGAGAAAATTGCCTGGGCAAAAGATGCTTTCAACGAAAATCGTTGGGCTGATGCAATCTATTATGCTTACCAGTCGCAAATCAATACAGCTAAGGCACTTTTACTGGAAAGAAACATCAGCAGTAGCACCCAACACGGCGTGATTGCTGAATTTGATAAAAACTTTGCTGAGGAATTCGGAGGTAATTTCAGAGCACAGGTTTTGCAAATCAATCAGAACGAACCAAGTGAGATTTTTGCAGTAGATTATATTACTGAATCAGAAAACTTCTTAAAAGAAGCCATTACACTGAGAGAGGCCATTAAAAATGCCGCTGTAGAAGCATGATAAATCATTCTGACATACAAGCCGGGTTTATTCACCCAATCCCCAAACTTACAGTTGTAGGAGCCGGAATGGGTGACCCTGAATTGATTACACTCAAAGCCATTAACGCTTTGCGTCAGGCTGATGTGGTTTTATATGATGCCCTGATTAGTGAAGAACTACTGGAATATTGCCATCCTGCTTGTGAGCTTATATATGTGGGCAAGCGCGGCTATGAAAAAAGTGTAAGTCAGGATAGCATAAACTTCATGATTGCTGAGAAAGCTTTTGAAAAAGGCCATGTGGTACGTTTGAAAGGTGGAGACCCTTTTATCTTTGGTCGTGGCAATGAAGAAATTGCTTATGCCAAAGAAAGAGGTATTGAAACAGCTTATGTGCCGGGTGTATCAAGCATTATGTCGGGTGGCTTTTATGAAATCCCATTGACTGCCAGAGGAGTTGCAGATGGTTTCTGGGTAATTACCGGAACCAAATCAGATAAATCACTATCGAAAGATATCAGATTAGCCGCTCATGCAAGCGCTACGGTTGTAATATTGATGGGTATGAAAAAACTGGCTCAGATAGCACAGATTTTCAAGGAAGAAGGTTTTGGAGATACCCCGGTAGCAATTATTCAGCAGGCATCAACCTCAGAGCAAAAAATTGGTACAGGTCAGGTAGAAAATCTTGAAGAAATAGCAAGAAAACACGCATTGAGGAATCCGGCCATTATCATGATTGGTGAAGTAGTGAAACAAAACAGCATACAGCATCTTTGTTATATTGGAGAGCAATACTCCGGAAAAAATACAACAAACTAAGTAAGACAAGAAATAAAAGGTAAATGGAAAGAATCGCAAACGCTCTAAGTGCCCGTATCGGGGTAAAATATATTGCAATTGCAATACTTGTCTTAAAGGTCTTATTGATTGGAGTACTGGCCTATCGCATTTTTGCGAGTATCCATTCTTTTCAATGGGGAGTTGACAATCTCTTTATCTATTATATAGGGGTTGGTTTTTTAGCGCAATTGGTTGATGGTGCCTTAGGAATGGCCTATGGAGCCACCTGCACTTCCATGCTTTTAGGGGTTGGCGTACCGCCTGCTTATGCAACAGCCAGTGTTCATACTGCTGAGGTATTTACCACAGGTGTTTCAGGGCTATCTCATTTGTATTTTGGTAATATCGACAAAAAGCTCTTTTTCAGAATCGTAATCACAGGTGTAATTGGTGCTATGATAGGTGCTTATCTGATTTCAGAAGTAATAGATGGTAAACTTATCCGCCCGTATATTTCCTTGTATTTAGTAGGGCTTGGTATCATTATTATCATTAAAGCATTTAAAAAGAGACCGGCTACTCCTACAAATAAGAATTTAGGTATATTAGGTTTGGTAGGTGGTTTTTTTGATGCCATCGGTGGTGGTGGCTGGGGACCATTGGTAACTTCTAATCTGATAAATAAAGGAAATGCACCGAAAGAGGCTATCGGAACAGTAAATACTGCTGAGTTTTTTGTGGCATTCTTTAGTACCGGTATTTTTATGTTATTT
>CALRLS020000583.1:0-3450 GCA_943368815.1 Cyanobium sp. NIES-981 | reverse complement strand
TTGCCGTAATGTCAGGCATATTTGTTGCTCAAAAATTCGGTAGTTCTGCCGCTCATCTTAATCCTGCAGTAACAATAGCTATGGCTGTAAAGACTGGCGATTGGACAAACGTATTACCTTTTATTGGCGCACAACTCATTGGCGCTTTCATAGGAGCCATTTTGGTATGGTTAGTATATCTGCCGCATTGGAGCATCACGGAAGATAAAGGAGCAAAATTGGGCATATTTGCTACCGCACCTGCCGTTCGTCATACTACAGGCAATATTCTTTCAGAAGTAATAGGTACAATGGTATTAATCTTAGCTTCCGCTTCGTTCTACAGTATGCCTGAATCAGGCTATGGCCCATTGTTAGTTGGCTTTCTGGTCTGGTCAATTGGTTTGTCTTTAGGTGGGCCAACAGGCTATGCCATCAACCCTGCCCGTGATTTAGGGCCCCGTATTGCACATGCACTTTTACCGATTTCAGGTAAAGGAGCCAATGATTGGGGTTATGCCTGGATTCCGATTGTGGGACCGATTATCGGAGGGGTTCTTGCCGCTTTGTTAATGAATGCCTTTCATGTATAGGCAAAAGTATAATAGCAATAAATAAATTATTTCCGATGTTTATAGTGATAATATAAACTTTTGCCAATAATATTCGTTTACGTAAAAAACAGTTCTTGCAAAATTGAATTGTTTGATTTATTTTTAAGAAACCAAAGTCATTCGGGAAATGATATTGGATTACCAATACACCCAACAATCAAGAAATGATTTGCGGGAGCTCAAGGAGCTTGTGAGACACGGAGAAAACAAGCATGTTGAGTTTAAGCTTAAGACTAATCATCCAGAAAAAATCATCCGTGAAATTGTCGCTTTCGCTAATTCAGACGGAGGGAAGCTCATTATCGGTGTCGGTGATGATAAGAGCATCAAAGGGCTCAAATTTGCAGATGAAGATGAGTTTATTCTACAAAGAGCTATTGAGCGGCATATCTATCCGGCAATTGAGTATGATGTCAGGCATGTGGTAGTGGAGGGCGACAGGGAAGTATTAGTTTTTAATATACCCAAAAGCCCGTTTAAACCGCATTATGTTGACCTTGACGGAATAACTGAAAACCGACGGGCTTATGTGAGGGTTGAAGACCGCTCGGTGCAGGCCAGCAAAGAAATGCGGGAGATTCTAAAGGGAGAGCGCAAAGGTCAGAATATCAGATTTCATTATGGAGATAAAGAAAGAACCCTGATGAAATACCTGGCAGATAATGAGAAGATTACAGTGGATACTTATGCCAGTATTGCCAATATCCCCCGTAAAATCGCTTCTCGTACCTTAATCGTTTTAGTGCTGGCTAATGTCATTAAAGTACAGCCACATGAGGTACAGGATTTTTTTATAGCAGCTTAGAAAATCATTTATACTGGAAGTCGGGATATCATTTCCCGACTTTTTTTATTGGTCGTTATTTCCCGATTTGATGAGCGTATATCTTGCATAGTATCCGATTCCATTATTATGAGCAATAAATTTTATCGGCTGAAACCCTGTAATGATTAAGAATAAGAAGAATCCTGACGAAAATAATAAGAATTGTTATAAATTTTATTAAAGAATACAACAAGTTCAAAATCAATTTCATAACTTTGCAGTCCGAAAAATCGCGGACATTCAAAAGTATTAATAAATATATTGATTGTGTGATAAGGTTCTGATACTCAGTACAATCAAACAAGAGTTCTAAAAAATGGCGAAAAAAGAAAAAACAGGAATTGAGATTCTTGAAAGTGCAGATGCTTTAAAACAAGAGTTTGGAAAAGCAGAAAGTTTTTTGAAAAAGTATCAAATGTTGCTTACCTATGTGGGTGGTGGGATTCTGGCAATAGTCTTAGGTATTGTAGGATATAATTATTGGACAAAATCTCAGGATGAAGAAGCACAGGTAGCGATGTTTAATGCTGTTTATGCTTTTGAAGCCGATTCTTTGAAACAAGCGCTTAATGGTACCGGCGGAAACGAAGGTTTGTTAAGTGTGGCATCTAACTATGGTTCTACTGATGCAGGTAATCTGGCAAATTTTATGGCGGGAGTTGCTTTGGTAAAACAAGGTAAATATGATGAAGCTATAGAACATCTAAAAAGCTTTAGCTCAAGCGATTTGCTTGTACAAGGCCGTGCTTATGCTTTGATTGGCGATGCTTACATGGAGAAAAAGAATACAGAAGAGGCTATAAGCTATTATAAAAAAGCTGCCGATTATAAACCTAACAAGTTTTTTACTCCATTATATTTAATGAAGTTAGCCGGCGCTTACGAAACAGCTAAAGACAATAAGTCTGCGCTGGATGCCTACAATCAGATTCTTGAAAAATTCCCTGATTCAGGAGAAGTAACTAATGCGAAGAAATATAAGTCCAAACTCGAAGGCATAGTCGGCGAGTAAAATTTGGTTATACAATCATAATCAAAGGGATAAGCCGAACGGGGTTTGTCCCTTTTTTAATAATTATTCTTCTATAAAGTCTGTTTTTAATAGTATAAAGATGTCGTCAGCCCACAAAAACCTTAGTGTATTCAGTGTTGCAGGTTTACCAGATGTAAGCCGAAAGAAATTTGCCATTATTGTTGCCGAATGGAATAGCGAAATCACGGAGGCGCTTTATGCCGGGGCCTATCAGACTTTATTGGATAATGGAGTTAAAGAAGAGAATATCGTCAGAGCCAATGTACCGGGTAGTTTTGAATTAAGTTTTGGTTCGCAGGTATTTGCTCAGAAACCTGATATTGATGCTGTAATTGCCATAGGATGCGTGATTCAGGGTGAAACGAAGCATAATGACTATATCAACCATGCAGTAGCAGGAGGATTGACCGAAGTGGCATTGAAGTATAACAAACCAGTTATATTTGGGGTGCTGACTCCAAATAACCAGCAACAGGCTATTGACCGGGCAGGTGGTATACATGGAAACAAAGGCGATGAAGCCGCTATTACAGCCATTAAGATGTTAGGATTACAGTAGACTCATGTCAAAAGCAAGACCAAACATATCAAAAGCCGCTTTCTGGGATGTCAATTTTGATGAAATTGATTTTGAGAAACATGCTCGCGATATAATCAACCGTGTTTTGATGAATGGAAGGCTATCTGACTGGCATGAAATGAATAAGTATTATGGCATTGAAAAAATAAAAGGTGAGATTGTACAAATGCGCTACTTATCAGACCTTGCTTTAAACTTTTGTAGCTTCTATTATGAAATACCTAAAGAAGAATTCAGATGTTACAAACTCAGACAGTCTATCCCGAAACTCTGGGAGTTTTAAAGGAATTAATGCAGGATACCCTATTAAGTGATTTTTATTTAGTTGGTGGAACTGCTTTTGCCTTGCAGATAGGTCATAGGATTTCGGTTGACATTGATTTATTTACGAATGAGACTTTCGATTCTATTGTGCTTT
>CALRLS020000582.1:0-3475 GCA_943368815.1 Cyanobium sp. NIES-981 | reverse complement strand
AGGCTTGTCAGACAATTTTTTCAATTCGCCAATCAGGTGGGTCGATTGTTCGGGGAATTGTGAATCTACTACCGCCATCCCTTTAGGTGTTACCAGATAGGCAATTGTGCCTCCTCTTTCGGTAAAAACGCCTACTCCACCACGTAAATCCTTCATTTTATAAGGATTCTGAGCAAACATAGCCGCTAATAATTCTTTACTTGATAAGGTCAGGGCACCAAGTGTCAAGCCAGTAGCCTGTACAAAATTTCTGCGATTCATGGGTCTTTGAAGGTTAGATGTATAGTTTGCGTATTAATTATTTCTTGGACTTTGATTTACCTGATTGGACTGATTTACCAGATTTTTTGTCAGAAATGTGATTTAGCTGATTAACTTGATTTTATTTGAAACTCTAATTATTGTGTATTGAATGCCTTTACTAAGTAGTTAGAATATTGATAGTCTGTATAGGTCATCAATGAAATCATAAAATCAGTTCAATCAAAGTTCAGACAAAAATCACTCAATGGCTAATGCCGCCTCCACCATATATCTCACAGAAACATCATTTGACACCAGTAGTCTAATCAGATGATTTTCTTTCAAATGCATAGCTTTAATGATTTCTTTTATAGATAATCCTTTTTGATGCAGGTTCTGCACTCTGCCGCCAAAATCCTCAAAATACTGCAATTTTGCCTGCATTTGTTGCTTACCATCTTTCAACCGTGGGTGATGTGCGCAAAAAAGCACATCAAAATCATATTGGAGTACTTTTTTAAAAGAGGCTACCTGCGGCCAGAATTTCTCTCCTTTTCTGAAAATCCTGATTTTAATGCCTACGAATAAATCACCTGAAAAAAGCCAGCCTTTGTTCTGTTCTAAAAAAACGGTGTGGTCGTCAGAATGCCCGGGTGTGTAAATGGGCAATAGTTTGTGGTGTGTGGTTTCAATAAACGCCGGAAAATCGTGAATTTCTTTTGTGTATGGGGTAATGCTACCAAATAGCACTCTTTCGTAAGGATATAAATCAAAGCCTTGCTTTACTTTTTCTTTGGTAAGAGGATGAGCAAATACGGCTGCCTGATGTTCGTGCGCTAATGTGGCTACATTTCCCGAATGGTCTTCATGAAAGTGTGTCAGCAGGATTTTTTCAATGCCTTTGTGCTGAAAAGTCTCCCGTACTTTCTCTTCGCAATGAGCCTGTGCTGTATCGATTAATACATTATCTAATATAAAACAATACACATTAAACCAAGGCTTGCCGATGGGAGCATAACCAAATCTGAAAAGCTCTACATCGGCAAACTTTCTATATCGGAGATATTGCATTTTTCTAAGAAATAAGCCCTTACGTATACTATAACGGCTACCTTATTGCTTCACTATTTTATAAATTTCGTCCCCAATAGCTGTCCGGATATTCAGGCTGCTTATCTTCACGTTGTCACGAGTCGGATACACACGGTTAGATAAAAAGACGTAGGCAAAGTTATATTTAGGGTCAACCCAAACAAAAGTTCCGGTAAAACCAGAGTGTCCGTAGCTTTCCGGAGTGGCGAGGGTAGGGCCATTGGCAACTTTAGGATTGAAGTCTATTTTATCGAAAGCAATGGCTCTGCGGTTTTTCAGTTCAGGAAACTGGTACCTGGTGCTTTCTTCTATTACTTCCGGTTTAATAAATTGTCTGCCGCCATAGCTCCCCTTTTGCAAGTACATCTGCATCAGTTTCAATAGGTCGTTGGCATTGCCAAATAAACCTGCATGACCTGAAACACCATCTAACATACCTGCGCCTTCATCATGCACACGGCCATGAATCAGAGTCTTTCTGAATAAAGTATCTCTTTCACTTGGTACAATCTGTGATTTTGGATAAAAACGCAATGGATTATAAGTAAGCGAGTTGGCACCCAGTTGTGTATAGGTTTGTTTCAGATATTCTTCCCATGGCACACCTGTGATGCGAGGCATGAAGGTCGGATAGGTATAATAGTGTAAATCACTATATACATAGCCTTGCTCAGGTTTTACCTGAGAATCTTTAATGGCCTGAAAAATCTTGTCTCTATAATCTTTATGTAGCCATAAAGTATCGGTTATTTGTACAGGAAATTCAGCAGATTGTTTGGTTGAAAAGACATTTTTCTTCCATACCATAGTGGCAGGAGAGAGGGTTTCTTTCCACAAAGTTTTATCCTCTTTAATGGCTTTCATGAGTAATGCATTATACTTCTTTCTGCTCATGAAGAGTTTCTTTCTGTATTTCTTAGCGTATTTTTCTTTAAATACCGGGCTGTTTCTTATAGTTTTTACAGAGTCAATCGCATCCATCCAGAACGGAATCCAGGCTTTCAGGCCGGACTTATGCGTAAGCATATCCCTGAACCGCAGATTGGCTTTGTTTGAATTATCAAATTCGGTGTAGTAATCTTTGAAAGTTTTATCCAGGTCGAATTTATCAATACTCATCAACTGCATAACGGCCAATAAGGAGGTGCTTACTTTGGTTACAGAAGCCAGATCATACAAATCGGTAAGTTTTACTTTTCCGCCTGAAACTGTATTGCCCGAAGCTGTAAATACTAAATTATTATTGGTATTCTTAACTTTTTCATCCATTACATCATTCTTGTTGTCTGCACGTAATACCAAATCATTGGTATTACCGCCCGTCTTTGCAGCCTCATAAGTATGATACCCAAAAGCTTTATGATAAATCACACGCCCATCTTTGGCTACTTCTAATACTGCTCCCGGATAGGCTTTCTCCCTCAGTCCAAGGTTCACCACAGAATCCATTTTTGCATTGAAAACCTCACTCTTTAAGCCCACCATTTCCGGTACACCATAGGCAAGACGGCCAATTGATTTGGTTTGAATGCCTAGCTCTAAAGGGTATTTCTCATTGACAGTTACAGGCAATTTGCCTATGAACGGAATAGCTCCGAAAATAGCCTGTGCCGAAGCATCTTCCATATAATTGGTCAGCTGATAGGCCATTACAATGGCCTTAGCTTTTTCCAGTTCTTCAAATTTATCAAGTGCATAAGGGTTGCCAAATAGCGTAACCACTGCTTTACCAGTATTTACCAGCGCTTTTACAGCTTTTTTGTTAGCATCCGTTACGCCATATTTAGCTGCGGGACGAATATTATTCAAATGCACGCCTACCACTATCAGGTCATAATTTTTGGTTTGTTCTACAATTCTGTTAATGGTAGAATCAAGAGCATTGGCCGGAATCAGGAAATTATCAAATGTCGAATAATTGGCGGCCATTTTCTGAAAAGTAGTTAGCTGACTGGCATCTATCGAAACCACGGCGATTTTCTTTGTCAGGTCTTTTACCGGCAGTATATTCTCCTCGTTCTTAACCAGAGTAATAGAGGCCTCGGCAAACTGACGATTCAATACATCTGAATTTACTGTATTGAGGTCTTTAATGAGATTCTCAATCTGGATTGGTTTGTAGCGGTCAAGCCCTACCCAT
>CALRLS020000581.1:0-3492 GCA_943368815.1 Cyanobium sp. NIES-981 | reverse complement strand
AACGGTCATAAACAAAATACTTCTGCGAGGGCCGTTACCTTCTTTCTTTGCCTGAGCAAAAGCTCTGGCCAATTCAAGCACAGCACAGGTGCCTGAGCCGTCATCATCTGCTCCGTTATGTATCTGTCCGTTTTGTACACCTACGTGGTCGTAGTGGGCTGTAATGAGTATCACTTCGTCTTTTTTATCGGTTCCTTCCAGAAAACCCAATACATTCTGGGTTTCAACAGGTACCTCTCCCCTCTCAGCTTTTACTGAAACCGTTGATTCTTTTGCTTTCCCGGCAGTGCTTTTGCCTGTTTCGGTGATTTTGCCTACAAGTTTATCAAACTTTTTAGGTTTGGTAGAAAGCATTTCTGCAGCCATCGCTTTTGAAATATAAAACGTAGGGTTATTGGTTGCTTGTTCAGGGCTGGTAGCCTGTGTAAAAGACATACGATTGAAACGTGACAGTACAGCTTTTCTTTCGGCAGCCAGTCCTTTGAACTGAGTCTCGTCTGAGTCTGTCACGACAAAAAACATTTTTGCTCCTTTGTTAAGGGCAATGTTCATTTTCTTCTGGAAACCCGTCTTATCTTCCCATTCTGATTTCTCACCCTCTTTGGTTATATAGTATTTGCCTGATGGGTTTTTAGGTTCTCCATCCAATATAATAACGGCTTTGCCCTTTACATCGATATCTTTATAATCGCTGTAGGCATCTGATTCAATACCATAGCCTGCAAAAATCACTTTCAGAGATTCTTCCTGCGGTATGCTTGTGAGTCCGTTAGGATAATAGTCTTTAAAAAACTCTTTTTTCTTGTTTCCGATTTTTATGTAGGCGTCTTTCCAGCCTTTTCTGTACAGGTTAAAAAACTGAAAATAGCCTTTGCCTCCTTTGCCGTCTGATGCCAGCGGTTGCAGGCCTAAATCTGCAAAGCGTTTGGCTATATAATCGGCTGCTTTTCTTTGTCCTTCAGAGCCAGTATCACGACCTTCGAGTTCGTCAGAAGCAATATAGGTGAGGTCTTTTTTTAGATTGTCGGCAGAGATTGTAGCTGCATATTTATTTAATCTTTCGGCAGAAGTACTGCTCTGGGCATTAACAAATGAGTAGGAACTTAAAAAAATGAGGGCAATTAAGCTTTTTTTCATACAATAATTTAGGTTTGCTGATTTTAAAAGTGATTTGTTGAGGATAATCCTAAACAAATCAATGTAAAAATAAGAGGATTTTATATAGCCTTTGCAGAATTATTTATTATTTTGTTAAAAATTGCCTTATACTACTAATGACTAAAGAACAGGTTCTTAAAAAATATTTTGGTTACGATACATTCCGCCCGCTTCAATCTGAGATTATTGATACTATTCTGGCAACACACGATTGTCTGGTTTTGATGCCTACCGGAGGGGGAAAATCTGTTTGCTTTCAGGTGCCTGCAATGGTTTTTGAGGGAATAACCTTGGTTATTTCGCCATTAATAGCCCTGATGAAAGACCAGGTGCAAGCCTTACTGGCCAATGGGATTCCGGCGGCTTTTATTAACAGCAGCATATCTGCATCTGAGCAAAGAGATATTGAAACAAAATGCCGCAACGGCACTTTAAAACTACTCTATGTTTCTCCTGAAAAACTATTAACACCGAATTACCTTGATTTTGTTAAATCACTGAACGTATCATTGATTGCCATTGATGAATCGCATTGTGTTTCTACATGGGGGCATGATTTCAGACCGGAATATACACAGTTGCACGTATTAAAAGAGGCATTTACTGATACCCCAATGGCAGCGCTAACGGCTACAGCCGACAGGGTAACAAGAAAAGATATTCTGAAACAATTGGGCATACCCGATGCACAGGTATTTATTTCTTCCTTCGACCGACCAAATCTGCGACTTTCTGTGCTACCGGGTCGGAATCGTTTAAAAGTAATTCAGCAATTCATTGCAGAACGCCCGAATGATTCGGGAATTATCTATTGCCTTAGCCGTAAAAATACGGAAGAAGTAGCAGAAGGATTAAGGAAAGTGGGTATTAAGGCCATGCACTATCATGCCGGAGTTGATGCAAAGACCCGCTCGGAAGTACAGGATGCTTTTATAAAAGATGAGGTGCAGGTAATGGTTGCCACGATTGCCTTCGGTATGGGCATTGATAAGTCGAATGTCCGCTTTGTTGTGCATTATAGTTTGCCATCGAACGTTGAGAGTTTTTATCAGGAAATTGGCCGGGCAGGTCGGGACGGTCTGCCGTCGGACACTCTATTGTTCTATAGTTTTGCCGATATTATTACCCGCAAGGAAATGATTGACAAGTCGGAGTTACCGCCTGAAATGAAAGAGGTGCAACTGGCAAAGCTCGACCGGATGAAACAATATGCAGAAACAGAGATTTGCCGCCGACGTATATTATTGAGTTATTTTAATGAAGAAGCCCAGAACGATTGTGGTAACTGCGATGTATGTCAGAATCCGCCTGTGAAGTTTGATGCGACTATTTTTGCTCAAAAATCATTATCGGCCATTGCAAGAGCCAATGAAAAAGTAGCCATGAGTTTGTTGATTGATATACTGAGAGGGTCTCAAAACCGGAATGTGCTCGAACACAATTATCAGACATTAAAAACCTTTGGTGCAGGTAAAGAATTAAGGTATGAAGAATGGGCGGATTATATAACGCAAATGCTTAATTCGGGCATTATTGATATTGCCTATGATGAACGCCATGCCTTGAAGCTCAATGCTTTATCATGGCAGGTGCTTAAAAGTGAGAGAAAGGTTGAACTCGTGAAATTTGAACCTTATGAGGTAAAGAAAGCGAAGCAGGAAGAAGCAGCGCCGAAGGAGAAATCGAAGAAAGAAGTTATTAAAGATGCCTTGTTTGATAAATTGAGGGTATTGCGTAAGAAAATTGCCGATGAGCTAAAAATCCCTCCGTTCGTGGTATTCTCTGATGCTACGCTGTCAGACATGGCACAGAAAAAGCCTATTAACAGGATTCAGATGCTTGGGGTGTCAGGCGTTGGTGAGCAGAAGTTTAAGCAGTTCGGAGAACAATTCATCAATGAAATACTGGATTTTGCCAGAGAAAATACCGAATCGGGCAAAACCCGGATTGTAAAGGGCTTTACTTATGTAGAAACTATGGACCTGTATAATCAGGGTTTGTCGATTGAAGATATTGCTATAAGAAGAAACCTGAGCCCCGTGACCATTATCAGCCATCTGGTAAAATTAAAAGAAGAGGGAAATGATATTAATCTGCGGGATTTGATACCAGGCTATGAGTATAATCAAATAATAGCGGCCGCCATACGCCTGAATCTGCAAAAGGGTGATGCCCTAAAACCGCTTTTTGATGAATTGGAAGGATTATATGACTATGGCAAACTGCGCATTGCAATGGCGCTTTGGGAAGGGTAATAGTATATCAGATTCGAGCTGCCTAATACCAGGATATTAGATGCCCGTTTAATGAAATATCGTCTATTTTCAAAGAACC
>CALRLS020000580.1:0-3492 GCA_943368815.1 Cyanobium sp. NIES-981 | reverse complement strand
AATAGGAGAGGGGCTTAAAATCTTCAAGTTAAAAGCCCCTCTCCCTCGGGAGAGGGGGTGGGGTGAGGCGAATTTCAACCTATAACAAGCATGGAAAGCACTCGTCCAGAGTATTTAATGCATAGGCTTATCAACAATACGCTCTCCAGAGAAGAACTGGAAGAGCTGTTGGGTGATATAGGAGAAACTGAAATGTCGCCTGAGTATTCGAACATTCTTGAAAACTATTTTAATCAGCTTCTGGCAGAAGCAAATCCTGATAAAAGTACAGTGTCTGAGCAAGACCAATAAACCTACCATGAAATCTCTCACAAAATCCATTGCGCTTATATTTGCTATCAGCATCATTCTACATACAAGTGCTTTTATCCCTGCATCAAGCTCTCACAGACCTCCTCAATCAGGTATTGATTCTTCAAAGGCCTTAAAAGATAAATATCATCTATACTTATCGGCGCACAGAGGAAGCACAATACTAGCACCTGAAAACACATTGGCAACGTTCAGCAAAGTACTTGAAATGGGGGTGGATTACATCGAAATAGATGTACGGACTACCAAAGACGGTCAACTGGCTATTCTGCATGATGGTACCTTAAACCGCACAACCAATGGTGAAGGGCCGATGAAAAACTTTAGTCTGGCTGAACTGAAACAATTATCTGCAGGAAAGGGTTATACTGAAATTTACAAGGATGAACGTATACCAACATTAGCAGAAACTATTCAACTGGTGGCGCAATGGAACAAAACACATAAGCACCGGACCAATTTATACGTAGACTGTAAGGATGTATCCCCCGAACCACTGGTAAAAGAGCTGAAAGCAGGTAAACTATTGAAAGATGCTGTTTTCTACGGTTCAGATGATTTTCTCCTGGCTTTGAAAAAGGTATATCTTAAAGCTAAACTAATGCCTTCGTTAAATAAGCCGCAAGAGATAGAAACAAAAATTAAATTGCTGCAACCCTATGCCTTCGATGTGCGGTGGACAATCCTGAACGAAGCTCTGGTGACAGAAATACATCAACATAAAATTAAGGTATTTTCTGACGTTTTAGGACTTCTGGATACCCCTGCCAATTATAAGAAAGCAACCACAATGGGTCTTGACCTCATTCAGACCGACCATGTAAGAAAGGTGTATAAAACCCTTTTAGAAAGCAATTGAGGACTTTTTAGTGGTTGCAATTTCCCTGCCCAAATAAATAAGAGATGCGCCTACAGCACCCAGAATAAATTGAAGCGGGTGTAGTGTGTGTATCAGAATTATCTGCACAAGCAGCCAAATAAGCAGAATGATGCCTTGTGCAGAGACTAGCCATGCCAGTTTTCTGGGTTTGAGCAAAAAACCAATAAATACTGCTACACTTGCAAGTCCATTGCTTACAAACAATACAATGCCGGGAATAAGGAAATCCTGAAAAGGGCTTGATTTTAGTAAACTGACTGACATGCCAAGGCTGCTGCCGTCAGGGTGTGAAATAAGATTCCAGCCACCATACAGGGCGCCAAAACCATTGAATAACAAGAGCACAGATGCAATAGTACTAAGAAAAGGTTTCATAAGCAGTTTACTTTTCTCAAAGTTCCTGATTTCAGAAAAACTAATTTATGATGAGGGTCAGTTTTTGAATTGATTTTGTTCAATATCGGACTATTTCAGTCCGTCTGAAGCGAATAGAAATCCGGAAGAATTAACCAATGGATGCATTCGTTCAGCATAGATTGCACCCATTGGTTTTAAGATAAGTTTAACGATAAAGCCAGACTAGACTGAAATTATTTAGCCGCTTCTTCTTGCACAGGTTCTGCACCAAATCTTTTTTTCGAACCTTTCAATTCATCATGCGTATAGGTGGCTATCAGCGCCAGCAAGGCAATAAATATAGCAAGCCCTGCCATATTGATTGACCATTTTTTTAGCCCAAGGCCTCTATTGCTAAAATCGGGACGGGTTTTATTAATCAATAGTAAAATAGCTACCAGATTCAAGGCATAGAGATATTGCTCAGGTCGATAACCACTGATAAATGCACCGGTAATGATAAAACTAAAGAGAATGTATAAACTTAAATGACCTACAAAAAAAGTATGTACATCTTTATAAGTATAAGCCACTGATTCTGCACGGCTGCTATAATATTTATAGAACCATATAATAGTTGAAACTAATATCAGAACCAAACCGACCCATTCGGTAAGGACAAACAAAGAGCTGCCATCAGGCACATTGAGAGTAGTGAGCATTTTATATATGCGCTCGGTATCAAAATTCTGCTGCCATACCGTGAATGGGATAAGCAATACAAGCATCAGCAGAGGGAACAACTGAGAACTTTTCTTTTGTTGGGTTTCTGATGTTTCCCATGAAGAAGTCAGCGTACCGTAAGTCATACCTAAACCACCAAAGAAACCCAGCGTATATTCCATCACATTCCAGAAATTAAATTTAATGCCGGAAACGCTACCTAATACCTGCAGGAAATTGCCGAAAGCAAAACCGAAGCCTCCGCCTAAACCCGAAAAAACAGCTACTCTTAAAGCCGAATTCTGCTGATGCCTTACCATGAACCAGGTCAGGGCAACTGCCATCCCGAAGCATGCCGCCCACATTTCAGAGCGTGGGGGAGTCATGAACCATTCAAATTCGGTAATCATGAAGAAGTAAAACAAAACTGCACCCACCACCATTTCTACAATCAGGTTAACCCATTTTACAGGGTTTTTAGCTGTGCTGGCTAAAGCCAGACCGAATAGTCCTCCACCGATATATCCATATAATCCACCAATCACAAACAACATCATCAGGCCATAATAGGCATTTACAAAATCATCTGCCCGACCATACCCCACTACAATCCCATAACTCATAAGGCCACCTACACCCCAACCCAGGGCTCCTGCCATCACGACGCTGAAAAACTTGGCATACCAGTCAGTTCTTTTAGCTACTAACAAAAGGCTCAGGCAGCCGATTCCACCTGCCCATGCAGCGCCATGTTCATGCCCGAACTGTCCGCGAATAGCCCATGCCGTTCCCAGAGATAGTCCGACTACCAGCATACTAAAATATAATTGTCTGTTTTTCATTTGTTTAGGTCGATTTATAAGGCTCAAATAGAATTTATTACAATACTTTGTGTAGCAATAAAAAGACTATTATCGTCCATATATTTTGCATGGTAATAGTCCAAAATTTATTTTTACGAGTAATATAATAACAATAAATCAAGCATAAACAGATATGAATAAAAGATGGTGTTTACTCTTGGGTTTGCTAAGCAGTTTTTTTCTGCTTAGCTGCGGTTCAAAAGTAAAAGTGGAAGAACGTACCCTAAGTGATAACTGGACGATTGCCTCATCTAAAGAGACCAGTACTGATGCCAGAGCTCTCTCAACACAATTAATTAACCCTGATAAATGGGTAAAAGCTACCGTACCTACTACAGTATTAGGTGCATTGGTAGAAGCAGGCGTATATAAAGACCC
>CALRLS020000579.1:0-3494 GCA_943368815.1 Cyanobium sp. NIES-981 | reverse complement strand
ATAAGCAATATCCTAAAATTAGATTTGACCCCGCTGAACAGATTAAAGAAAATATTGGACATACAAAGCAACAATTAGAAGCTCTTGAGGCTCTAAGTCAAGACCTTGAGAATGTAAAAATTACTGATATACCTAATGAAGGTGATTTTTATTTAATTAATAACAAACTGGTTTTGCATTATCGTGGAGAAGTAAATCCAGGAATAACACCAGATGGAAAGGTTTGTGAACGTCGCTGGATGTTAAGAACTATGTCTGTAGAATCCTATGGCGATATGCAAGAATTTACTCATCCTGAAAACCCACGATTAGTAATAGAAAAAGGCGGGGGTCAATTATTTAGCATCGAAGAACTACGAAATGCAGAATTAAAAAATCCCGCATTTAATAATATGTAATAGAATTTATATGGTTTTCAGATATATGGTAAGACGTTTTTCTTACCATATATCTGATAGATATTTCAAAATTTACTATATCTAAAAATGATAAATTATGGAGCCAATTTCTCGGGCATACTTGCATCTATTAGATGACAGCCCTATACTGAATATTAAATTAAAAACTCACAGCATATTTCCATATACAAAATATGTGGATGTAAAACTTGATAAGGAGACTACTCAAGGGGTTAATATTAACTCGCTCGCAGCTATGCACGACGTAATTTTCGACCAAATACCAAATGATCATATTGGGGTGGGTGGCTATCTGGAAGAACGAAATATTTATCACCGAGGCGATACAACTGGCGACTATCAAGTAGAACGCGAACCAAGAACAGTGCATTTAGCATTGGATTTTTGGACTTCCCGTATTGGAACTCCAGTTTATTCGGTTTTAAATGGACATATTCATTCTTTCAGTTTTAACCCCACCAAAGGACAATTTGGGGGCTGTGTAATAACTGAGCATAATCTTTTTGGTGAAAAAATCCATCTACTTTATGGTCATTTATCTGAAAAATCACTTGCCAAAATAAAAGGCGGACAGAAAATCTCTGCTGGTGAATTGGTCGGTTATATTGGTTCGGCAAATGAAAACGGTATATGGCCTCCGCATTTACATTTTCAAGTAATTCGGGATATGCAGACTTTCAAAGGCGACTATTTTGGTGTAGCTGCAAAATCTCAATTATCATTTTTTGAATGGAATTGTCCCGACCCACATTTGATTTTAAACATTTATTAAACAAAAAAACTAAAAAGATATGGCACAAATTACAATAAAATCAGCTTTTGATATGCTGAACGAAATGATTGATAATGAAGGACTTAAAAAGCACTGTTTATCAGTTGCACGAGTTATGGAATCGGTAGCAAAAGCTAATGAAAAGAATAAAGACGAATTCTTTATTGCTGGCCTATTGCATGATGCGGATTGGGAAAAATACCCAGACGTACATCCACATATAATTGTGGAAAAACTTTATGCCCTTGGCGAAGAAGAAATTGCCCATGCTATCAGTTGCCACGGTACTGAGTTTGGTATTGAGCAAAAATCACTCATGGATAAATGTTTAATAGCCACAGATGAGATGACGGGGTTTGTGATGGCGGTGTCAAAATTACGCCCAGATGGACTGGCTTCACTGACAGTACCTTCGGTGATAAAAAAATTCAGAGACCCTAAGTTTGCTGCTGGAGTTTCAAGAGATGAGGTAAACAAAGGGCTCAAAATTTTGGGTGTAAAACTTGAACCATGGATTCAGTTTATTATAGATTCGCTGAAGCCTTTTGCCGTTGAGTTGGGATTGCCGAAAGTAGAGACTGGTTTAACTGACGCTATCTTTCCAGAAATGACTGAAGTAGGTACGACTCAAAATAGTACAAATCAAATCAAAAAAAGGCTGTCTGAAGAACAAATCATCAGAATGCAAAAGCGAGAAAAACTAATAGGTTTAGGGGTTGACCCTTACCCCGGCAGTACCTACCCTGTTGATACCTATTCAACCGATGTGTTGGAAGGGCGGAAGGCGATTGGAAGCTGCGTTTGTATGGCTGGCAGACTAATGACTTTGCGAAATCAAGGAAAAGTGTGTTTTGCCGAATTAATTGATTCCGTAGGCAAAATACAGCTTTATCTTACCAAAGATATTTTAGGCACTGATTATCAGACATTTAAAGACTATATTGATAGAGGAGATATCATTGGCATTACAGGTAAAATCTTTTTGACAAAAACCAATGAATTGACCATTGAAGTCAACAAATTTACCTGTATTACAAAAGCGTTAAGACCACTGCCATCTGTAAAGTCAATTAAAAATGAACAAGGTGAAAATGAAGTATTTGATGCCTTCATCGACCCAGAGTTACGATACCGACAACGCTATGTGGACTTGATTATCAACCCCCATGTTCGAGATATTTTTATCAAAAGAACGAAAATTGTGGATACAATTAGAAGTTTTTGGAATACTAAGGGTTGGTTTGAAGCAACAACACCCATATTACAAGCTATCTATGGAGGAGCATCAGCTCGACCATTTGTAACACATCACAATGCTTTAGATATGCCGATGTATCTCCGTATTGCAAACGAATTATATCTAAAAAGGCTTTTGGTTGGTGGATTTGAAGGTGTCTATGAATTTAGCGTTGATTTCAGAAATGAAGGAATGGATAAAACACATAACCCTGAGTTTCAACAAGTTGAACTATATGTTGCCTACAAAGACTACCATTGGATGATGGATTTGGTTGAGGAAACAATTGAAAAGGTGTGTTTGGAAATTAACGGCACAACTGACATTGTGATATGGGGGCATCAGATTTCGTTCAAAAGACCATGGCGTAGAGCCTCAATGAGAGATTTAATTTTTGAAAAAACTACTATTGATATTTATCAGCATGATGAACAAAATTTGCGAAATGAAATAATAAGTAAAGGAGTGGAAATAGAAGGTATTCAATCAATTATTGGTAAAGGAAAATTGATTGATGAACTTTTTGGAACAACAGTAGAAAAAAGCTTGATACAACCCACGTTTGTTACCGACTATCCACTTGAGTTGTCCCCCTTGGCAAAAAGAGACCCACAAAATCATTCATTAACTCACCGCTTTGAAGCCTATTGTGTTGGAAAGGAATTCGCAAACGCCTTCAGTGAATTAAATGACCCAATTGACCAACGAGAACGCTTTGAAGAACAATTGAAATTAGCCACAAGAGGTGACAAAGAAGCAATGAATGAAATGGACGAGGATTTTCTAAGGGCATTAGAATACGGTATGCCAAGTGCCGCAGGCTTAGGTCTTGGTATTGATAGGCTCACGATGCTAATGACGAATCAAACGTCTATTCAAGAGGTTATTCTTTTTCCAATGATGCGGGCAGAAAAATAATTAACTGATGTTACGCACACTTAATTGCTATCGTATTGTTTTTGAGTAGCTGTAAATTACTCCAAGCAATTTTGAGGGCATTTAAAGTAAGTTTTCTTTTGAGAGCAAAATGATTTGATTTACAAGAGACTTTAAGTGACTCCAGTTT